>CAMSXY010000041.1 GCA_947065955.1 uncultured Caryophanales bacterium
TCAACTAGGGTTTAAATAGTTCTTTTTTAATGTCTACTTTTTATTGACAAGTTCAGCTATAAAACCTTCTTAAAAGAACCTACATTTGTTTTTTCTGTATTCTTTCTTGTAATTCATTTTTAAATGCTTCCAAAGATACAGTTACTGTCTCACTACTTCCGTGTTTACGATAACTAATCGTTTTATTATCTTGCTCCTGATCCCCTAAAATAAGAGTATAAGGAATTTTTTTCATCTGACTATCACGCATACGATAAGAAAGTTTTTCATCTCGTTGGTCTAGATAAACACGATAACCAAGCTTTTGAAGTTCTCTATATATTTCTTGTGCATAAGCTTCATGATGTTGGATGTTTACAGGAACAATATGAAGTTGCGTAGGTGCAATAAAGAATGGTAAAACTCCTTTTGTTTCTTCTAATAAAAAGGCTGTAAAACGATCGATCGTTCCAAGAATCGCACGATGAATAACAACAGGACGTGCCTTTTCACCAGATTCATCAATATAAGTTAAATCAAAACGTTCTGGAAGTAAAAAATCAAGCTGACAAGTAGAAAGGGTAATATCATGACCAAGAGCCGTTTTAATTTGCACATCTAATTTAGGCCCATAAAAAGCGGCTTCCCCTACGGCCTCATAAAAATCTAAATGTAAATCTGTCAATACTCTACGAAGTTCTCCTTCTGCTTTTTCCCACATAGAATCATTATCAAAATACTTTTCTTTATTTTCCTTATCACGTAAAGATAAACGGAAAGTATAATTTTTTATTCCAAAATCCTTATAAACTTCCAAAATTAGTTGTACAACACGACTAATTTCCTCTTCGATTTGATCTGGACGAACAAACAAATGAGCATCGTTTTGACACATAGCACGAACGCGTTCTAAACCACAAACAGCACCACTGGCTTCATATCGGAAATCTGCAGCAAGCTCTCCTAACCTTATTGGTAAATCTCGATAAGAATGAAGGGAATTTTTATAAATTAACATATGATGTGGGCAATTCATTGGTCGAAGAACAAGTTGTTCACGATCCATTTCCATAGCTGGAAACATATCTTCTTTATAATGATCCCAATGTCCACTTGTTTTGTAAAGATCTACACTTCCAAGACAAGGCGTATACACATGTTGATATCCTAAAGAAACTTCCTTATCGACAATATAACGTTCTAAAATTCTACGAATAACAGCACCATTAGGAAGCCACATAGGAAGTCCAGACCCTACAAGTTCATGCGTCATAAAAATGCCCATGTCTTTTCCAATTTTACGATGATCCCTTTGTTTTGCTTCTTCTAAAAGCTGTAGATAAGCATTCAAATCTTCTTCATTTTCGAAACAAACACCATAAATTCGTTGAAGCATTTTATTTTTAGAATCACCTTTAAAATAAGCGCCACTTACCTTTAACAATTTAAAATACTTCAATTCCTTTACACTTTCTACGTGAGGTCCCCTACAAAGATCTGTAAAGTCTCCCTGCGTATAACAAGTAATTTCAGTATCCTCAGGCATATTTTCAATTAAATCTATTTTATAAGGATCTTCTTTAAAAAATTCCAAAGCCTCCATACGTGTCAAGACTTTTCGTACAATACGTTTTCCATCCTTAGCAATTTTTTTCATTTCTTTTTCAATTGCTACTAAATCTTCTTCTTTAATAACTTGATCTCCAAGATCCACATCGTAATAAAATCCCTCTTCAATAACAGGACCTACCCAAAATTTAGCATCCTCATATAAATGCTTAATAGCTTGGGCAAGCAAATGAGCACAACTATGATTTAAAGGATGTAATCTTTCATCATTTTTAATATTTTTCATAACTTTTTCCTTTCCTTATTTTATTATGTTTCCTTTTCTCGAAAAATTTCAAAAGATCTCTTATAAAATATATTCCAAAATATCCTTTTATAAACAAAAAAACACTCCAATAAAGGAGCGTTTTAACGCGGTACCATCCTACTTTTTACTTAATTCAATAACGGTTTTTTCCGGAAATCTCTTTCGAGTTCAGTTCATAGGGAGTAATTATTAAAAGTATTTTTTTGGTTCACACTCTCCCAAAATCACTGGAAAATCTTTTTTAATAACCATGTCCTAATCAAAACATTTTAATCATTATATATCTAGATTTTTTCTTTGTCAAGCTCAACGCAATGTTATAAATAGATAAACTACATAAATTAGTTCAATAATATTTAAACAAATACCAATTATTCCAATATTTTTATAAGCACTTTTTAAAGTACGAATTCCTAAAAAGGCTCCAACTAACAAAATCGCAATATCTAAAACAAAAGGGAGCTCTAAAAGTTGCCAAGCTAGAAGCAGCAAAAGAATAGGGATACAAACGCTTGCTATAGCAAAATATAAAAAACGATCAAAGGAAATCGGGCTTTTTTCTTTTGGTAATTCTAATTTAGAAGACTCTATTTTAGGTTCTTCAACCTTTTCTATTTTAATTTCTTCTACTTTTGGTTCTAAAACAGCTTCTTTAGAAGTTTTCTCTTCCTCTAATTTTTTATTTTCTTGTTCTGTATTATAAAAATCATCGATAATATCATGAATCAACTGTAAAGCATGTGTCGCACGATTTCTTGTTTCCTCTAAAAGATGAACATCGTCGATTTCAAACTCTTCACCTTCTACTACAACAAAAGCCTCTATTCGAACCCTTCCAGGTTCAATATAAACCTTCAAATCAAATGGTTGAAATTCCTCTCCCTTAGGTCTTTTTTCCATAATGATTTCATCATTATATCTTCTTTGAATATACTCATTTGCCATAAAATATTCCATTAAATATTCTTTAATCTGTTCTTCTGTTTTACTTGTTGTAACAGATAAATATGTCCTTGCCATACAATTACCCCTTTGCTAAATATATGGTATCATAACGAAAAGAAAAAAACAAGAGAAAAACTCACTTGCGCAGATTAGTATGGTTCATTTCAAGCACATCAGTTAATTGTTCAATTCTAGAAAGAACCCTTCTAGCTTTCATCTCTTCCACTCCAGATTTACTATTACTTAAATGCTCCTCTAGCAATTTTAAATCTAAATTGGAAGTAAAAAAAGTAGACAACGCATGATCCATACGATATTGTAAAATAGGACATAAAATTTCATCACGATTCCAAGCTGTCGTATTCTCTGCTCCAATATCATCAATTAATAAAAGAGGGGCTTTTTTTATTTTATTTATTTTTTGTTCAAAATCACTTTCAAAAGAAGATTTTAAATTTCTCAAAAATTCAGGCCAAAAGACAATAACACTTTCCACTTTTTCTTTCGCAAGTTCTGTGAATAAAGCTGTAACTAAATAACTCTTTCCTCCCCCAAAACTTCCATGCAAATAAAGGCCTTTTCCCTTCCTTTCCTTTTTATACTTTTTTAAAAAAGAAAGAAGCCACAAAACCGTCTCTTTACGGCTTGCATATTTAGTCTCCACCTCCGAAAATCCACAAGGAAGATTTTTTTTACCACCAAAAGTAGTAATATACTTTTGATAAGCATTTTTCTCTTCTAGATCCCTTTTGAAAAGACACGGTAAATAAGGAAAGAAAAGCATTCCATCGACTACCTTAAAAGAATAAGCATATCCTATCACTTTATTCTTACACTCCATAATATTAGAACATTCCTTACAGTGTTGATGCTCTAAATAGGCTTCTTGTAAAGTAAGTGTATAATTTTTTAAAACTTCTTCTTCAAGAGGAATCTCCTTTACAAATTGACAAAATTCTGCATCTTGCATCGCTTCTTTAAAATTTTCATTTACTTTTTTTTCTATAGATCCATACCCTAAATCTTTCATTTTCTCTTTTAAATCTATCATACTCACACCTGACTTATTTTCTCTTCTAATTCTTTTAATTCGCTATCACTTAAAAGTTCACTATCAATTTTTTGATCAAACCATTTTGGTTTAGACTCTTTTTTCATAACCGTTTTTTCTTTATGCATATTTTTTCGATTTCTATGCTCCTTTTCTGCAAAGTGCATAGCTTCCTCAACTGTTTTAATATTGCTTTTTTTCCATTGACTGGCAATCGCCTCTACAAAATTTTTAGTAAGTTTATTTTCATTAATACGTAAAACATAGTCACATAATACATTTACAACTCCTGGCGATAATTGATAATCTAACATCAAATGTTCAATCAACATCAATTCATTTTTACTAGGACGAACTCCTTTATTCTTACTACATAAAAAATCATAAGGACTTGTATGTTCAAACATATAAATTGTACGAGATTTTAAAGTAGTATCCGATGTTTTATGAAGAAGAGCCTTTGGCTGATTTTTGTAAACTAAAGTAGGAAGTTTCCCACTATTTTCAAAAGAAGAATATTTTCTACAATTTTGTTTTAAAAGTTCTACATCAATCATCCTTTTCTCATCAATAGAATTAGAAAGCAAATCCGCCATTTCCTCATCTTTTAAACTATAAATAAAGGCTAACTGATAGATTAATTCTTTTCGATCAGGTGTAATTGTTTTTTCATTCAAAAGACCTTTCGGTATAAGGGAAAGAACATTAAAAAAATCAATAGTCGTTTGAAAAGCAAGATCAATATTGGTAACTTTTTTAATACCTGCACCTGAAAAATCAAAGGGTGCATCTGTAGTAGACTCAAAAACTTCATGGAAAGAAGAAGTTATATCCACATATTCCTTATATTGAAATTTAGGGGCGGAAAAATACTGAACTAGTCTTTCAAATTCGCGACTTCCAATATGGTTGTATAAGGTTGTACTTAAAATAGGATTTCCCAAAAAATCATATGCTGAAAGAGGTGAATAAAGCTCGTAAATATAACTATTAACCGTATCTTTTTTAAAATACGTTTTCAAAAGACCAATTGCTTCTAATTTTTCGCGGGCCTCCAAAATATCTGCAATAGAAAGCCGCATATTTCCCATTAAATAATGATGCGTTAATACATGAGATACAAATTCACTTCGATCTAAATTAGACCATAAAGTAAAATAAAGATTAGTAGCAATCCCACCAATAATAGGTTGATATAACATAGTTAAAATCGTTCGATCTTCATCTCTTAAAATCGTTTTATTAAGAACAATATAAGTATCCGCTGGAAGAATATTTTCTTTCATCATAAAGATCACCTTGCGATTATTGTATCATATTTTATTATTATAAAAAAGAAAAAATGACGTTAATCATTTTTTTCTGATGTTTCTTCATAAAACAAAGCATCTGGTTTCATCTTAAATATTTTAGCAATCTTATAAGCCATTGGATAAGACAAACGACGTTTTTCATTTTCTATTTGACAGTAAAACGCTTTACTAATTCCAAGTTTTTCCCCCATATCTTGTGTAGTATATTTTTGGCTTCGTCTGATTTTCCTGAGTTTTACATACATACACTTACCTCCCCGTAAAAGTATTATAGCACAAATCAATAAACTGCACTATGAAAATCAATATTTTTATGTGGAAAAATATGGAATTATTTAGAGGCCAAAACTTTCTTTAAAAACTGTCCTGTATAACTTGTTTCTATTTGACTCACTTCCTCAGGTGTTCCAGTTGCGATAATCTCTCCTCCACGGTCACCACCCTCAGGTCCAAGATCAATAATATAATCCGCTACTTTAATGACATCTAGGTTATGCTCAATAACAAGAACTGTATCCCCATTGTCAACAATTCGATTTAATATAACAAGAAGTTTTTTGATATCTTCACTATGAAGCCCTGTTGTTGGTTCATCTAAAATAAATAAACTCTTACCTGTAGGTTTTTTCTGAAGTTCCTTCGCTAATTTTACACGACCTGCCTCTCCACCACTTAAAGTAGGAGCACTTTGTCCAAGCTTAATATAAGAAAGACCTACATCCATAAGCATTCCAAGTTTTGCTTTTATTTTAGGAACATTTTCAAAAAAATCATAAGCCTCTTCAACACGCATATCTAAAACTTCTGCAATATTTTTTCCCTTATATGTAATCTCCAAAGTTTCACTATTATACTTGGTTCCACCACAAACTTCACAAGGAACATACACGTCTGGAAGAAAATGCATTTCAATACGCTTTACGCCATCCCCATAGCAAGCCTCACATCTTCCTCCTTTTATATTAAAAGAAAATCGACCTTTATCATACCCTTTTATTTTAGCTTCTTTTGTTGTTGTAAAAAGATCACGAATATCATCAAAAACCCCTGTATAAGTAGCTGGATTACTTCTAGGTGTTCTTCCAATAGGTGTTTGAGAGATATCTACAATTTTATCAATAAGATCAATTCCTTTTATTTGTTTATACTTACCAGGCTTTTCTTTAGAACGATATAAATTGTTGGCAAGAACTTTATATAAAGTTTCATTGATTAAAGTACTTTTTCCGCTTCCGCTTACCCCGGTTACACAGGTAAATGTTCCAAGAGGAATCTTAACATGAACATTTTTCAAATTGTTTTCACTGGCTCCAATAATTTCTAAATACTTTTTATTGCCTTTTCTTCTCTTTTTTGGAACTTCAATTTTGAGTCTTCCGCTTAAATATCCACCTGTAATACTTTTTTCATTTTTCATGACCTCTTCAGGAGTTCCTGCCGCAACAACTTTTCCACCATGCATACCAGCACCTGGCCCAATATCAACTAAATAATCACAAGCGAGCATCGTATCTGTATCATGTTCTACAACAATAAGGGTATTTCCTAAATCACGCATTTCTAACATGGAATGAATTAAGCGATCATTATCTCTTTGATGAAGTCCAATACTAGGTTCATCTAAAACATAAAGAACTCCTGTTAAATGAGACCCAATTTGTGTTGCAAGACGAATACGTTGTGCTTCTCCCCCACTTAATGTTCCTGCATTTCTAGCAAGAGTTAAATAAGAAAGACCTACATTAATTAAGAATTCTAATCGTGCTTTGATTTCCTTTAAAATTAATCTTGAAATTTCTTCTTGCTCTTTGGTAAGTTCTAATTTTTTTAGAAAATCATATAAATCACCAATACTAAAAAGAGTCATTTCATAAATGTTTTTCTTTCCAATCAAAACTGATAAAACCGATTCATTTAAACGAGCCCCATGACATTCAGGACAAGGAAGTTCGGTCATATACTGTTCAATCCATTCACGAATCCATGCACTTTTGGTTTCAATATAACGACGCTCCAAATTTGTAATAATTCCTTCATAATAATCTTTTGTATTTCGCGTATTTCCATTTTTTGCGACATATTCAAAAGAAAGAACATCCTTCGATCCATACAAAACAATATCCAACTGTTCTCTTGTCAAATCTTTAATAGGCATATTCATATCAATCTGATAATAGTTACAAACCGTTTCTAATCCTGTATAAGTAATATTAGAAGTATCATTATTATTAATAACTGCAATAGCACCTTCATTAATACTTAAATTTCGATTTGGAATAACCAAATCTTCTGAAATTTTATATTTAATTCCAAGTCCTTTACATTCCTCACAGGCCCCATAAGGTGCATTAAAAGAAAACATACGAGGTTCTAACTCTGGAAGAGAAAAGTCACAATCGGGACATGCATATGTTTCACTCATCAAAAACTCTTCCTTAGAAACTACATCAATTAAAACCTTTCCATGAGAAAGCTTGGAAGCCACTTCGATAGAATCGTAAAGTCGACTACGGATATCTTCCTTAATAATAATACGATCGACTATCACATCTATAGTATGCTTCTTGTTTTTTTCAAGTACAACTTCCTCTTCCTCGGAAAGATCATATTCCTTCCCATCCACACGGATACGTACATATCCTTCTTTACGTAACTTTTCTATACATTCTTTATGCGTTCCCTTTTCCCCATGAATCAAAGGACTTAATATTCGAATTTTAGTTCCATTTTCTTGTTTTAAAACCTGATTTACCATTTCTTCAATGCTTTGGCTACAAATAGGTTTTTTGTGTGTTGGACAGTAAGGAACCCCGATTCTTGCAAACAATAATCGCAGATAATCATAAATTTCCGTTACAGTTCCAACTGTACTTCTTGGATTTTTATTTGTTGTTTTTTGATCAATGCTAATAGAAGGACTAAGACCTTCTATACTATCTACATCTGGTTTTTCACTTCCACCTAAAAACTGTCTTGCATAAGCACTCAAACTTTCTACATAACGCCTTTGACCTTCTGCATAAATCGTATCAAAAGCTAAACTCGATTTCCCACTTCCAGAAACACCTGTCATAACAATTAACTTATTTTTTGGAAGTTCAATATCAATATTCTTTAAATTATTTTCTCTAGCACCTTTTACAATAATTTTATCCATATAATCCCTCTTTACTAATATGTTTTTCCCACAAATTTATCCTATTATACAATATTCCTTTTGAAAAGTAAACTCATTTTAAAAGAAAATACGAATTTTTGTTCGCGAACTTTTTATTTTTTTAATAAAAAGAAAATTCTACAAAAAAAAAATGTATAACAATGATGTGAACCCCAAATTGGAGACATCAATAAAAAATGTAATATAAAAATCAA
>CAMSXY010000042.1 GCA_947065955.1 uncultured Caryophanales bacterium
CCTGTTGCATATTCTTTACTTGTTAATAGGGTTATCACTGGTTTTTCTAAAACAATAGTGGATACTTCTAATTCATAGACTTCCGATACACTATTTTCTAAAGCTGTATTCGTAAGTCTTACTTGTATCTTATACTTCACACCTTGCTCTAAACTAGAAAAAGTCTTCATTGAAAGATTTTCTGTCAAACTATCTCCACTAACCCAGGTAACACTTTCTATATCTTCATTTTCCTTTGTAATTCGGTACTCATGCTTTCTTATAAAGCTTTCCTCTTCTAAATAACTAGTATATAGTTTTATAGAATTTGTTGTTATCTCATTTGTTACACTTAGTATCTTTGGAGGTGTTTCATCCAATAAATCACAAGTTCCCTCTACAATTTTTAGGTTGTCACTCGTTCCACTTGCACAATAAACTCCATTACTTACCGTTTCTACTCGAATCAAATCTTCTTTTCGATAGATTTCTCCTGATAGAAATGTATTTTTATTGGTTATATCCAAATCAAAGATATTAATTTCATCCTTTATCTCAAATCCATGTTCTGCTTCATAATTTGTATAAGCATGAAAAAGACTTAACGTACTTGCTTTAAAAGATCCTAATCTACTTTCTTTAATTACACCATTTATGGTAGGTACTGCGATAACAGCAATAATTCCTAGTATCACAATCACAGCTAAGAGTTCTATTAATGTAAATCCTTTTTTCTTCATTCTTACACTTCCTTTAGGTTCAATTTATCATAAATATCTCACCTAAAAAACATCAAAAAAAGACATAATCTTTCCGTTTATGTCTTTTTTCATAACAAATAAAGCTATTTTTTATTAGTTTATATTACATTCCTAAAATATATGGATCACCACTTGTACCTGTTCCTCCTGTTATATACACATTAGACTTTAGATACAAAGAAGGTCTTACTGCATACTCACCTGTGGCGAAGTTGCCTCTGACTCCAACATTGTAGCGCACAAGAGATACATAAGCTGTCGCCCCAGCTGGGGTGATTGTCCATTCGGTAAACCCGTGCAACCAACTCGTACTAGTACACTTGGTAGCACCATAATTAAATAAGTCACTTTGTCCAAGATAACATCCACTACTTGCATACCCATAGTCTGATGCTCTCATAAGTCCTATATATCCTGTTGCTACTAAAGTAGTAGAATCTCCTCCCGTTGTATTTCTTTCATATTCATACATTTGAGATGTACTAACATTAGTTGTATTCCATCCGCCTATTATCCATCTCGCATTTTCAATCATATTCTTATAAGTTGCATTGATTCCATTATAATAGGTTGTATTTAAATAGCTATATAAAGTACTTTGGGACCAATCATTTTTTGCTGGACTATTCCATTGCATATCACCTATCGATTCACTTCTTATGATCTGGGTTTTTCCACCAAATACACCAATAATTCTCCATAATTCCCCATTGAATGAAACGTAATTATTCGGATTTTTTCCTGTATATCGTTTTCCTCCTCCTTGATCAATGAGGGAAGGATCATTTGTTATCTTATCCGCTGCAGGAACCCCAGCTGATTTCCAAATAGCGTATAGTGTTGTATTATTTGAAAAACTATAGCTTGTTCCTACATTATGACTTACGGTCGCTGTATTTGTTCCATATCCTTGGAAATTATAACTTGTTCTTGTAAATCCATTATTATTTAAAGTAATCGCACAACTTGTATTCGCATTATACATAGTACAAGACTGGCTTGCTGTTGAGCCACTCGTTGCTCCATTTCCATTATAAGTAATCGTGATTGTTTTCTTTTGGAGACCATAATACGTTCCCCCATTAGAGGTATTCGATAATGTAATGGTTCCAGAGGCTGCCACCGTTGCAGAAGTTGCTGTGTTTGTTGTTCCAAAACCGTTTCCTGTGTATCCACTTACAGGCGTTATTGTTGGCGCACTAATGGTACAAGTTGCTCCTGTTGACCATATTGTACATCCATCCGTTGTTTTCGAAATACTGGATACACTTCCTTTATTAAAGTTCCATGTTAGTCTTCTAGAGTTTAATGCGTAATAGGTTCCTCCTGTTTTACTATTACTCAAACTCATACTGGCATTTTGTGCAACCGTTGCACTTGTACTTCCTGCTGCGGTTCCAAATCCTTGTTGCGTAAAGTTTGTTTGAGCCGTTATTGTCGGCGTTGTTACCTGACATGTTCCACTTGTTGACCAAATAGTACAACTTCTACTCGTCGCACTAATCGCATTTACTGTATTTTTATTAAAGTTCCAAGTAAGAACTCTTGAATTTAAGGCATACCATGTACTTCCTGTATTACTGGTATTTAATTCGATACTAGTTACTCCATTACTTGTTTGTCCTGCGCTTATTCCCCATCCATTGTTTTTAAAATTTGCTTGTGGGGTTATCGTTGGTAGGGTTGGATTACAACTCGTTTCGGTATTATAGATTGTACAAGAAGAACTTGTCGCACTAATACTACTTACTGTATTTTTATGAAAGTTTGCGGTTAATACTTTACTCGTGATCGCATAATATGTTTTATTTCCATTTACTGTTATAGTAGCATTATTTCCAACTACAGATGTCTTTGATCCTGCACTTTCTCCATATCCTAAAGTACTATATCCGCTTCTTGTAATTGTTGGGGTTGTAACCTGACAACTGGCTTCATTATTGAAGACTTCACAAGTCGCTGTTTTCTTAGATAAAGTGGCTCCATTTTCTACAAAGGTTATCGTATATCCTTTCTTCCATATTGCATATAAGGTAATATTTTCATTCTTTGTATAACTAGATCCACTTGTATAAGTTGGAACCTTATCTGTGCTAGTAAGTCCCCAGCCTACAAATTGATATCCATCCTTTGTTGGAGTTACACTCGTTAAACCGAATGGTACATTTTCTACCTTTGTTCCATTTAGGATACTTCCTGTTCCTCCATTTAAATTATACGTAATCGTATAATTAGCTATGGTAATTTCATTACTTACACTTTCTACTCCTGATCCTGTCGTTACTTTTAATTGATAGACTCCTGCAGTCGTTGTCGTTAGAGTACTGGAAGTTTCTCCAGAAATCACTTCTCCATCTTTATACCAGGTATACGTATATCCACTCACTGTACTTGCAGGATCTATCGTAGAAGTTAATATATTCTGATTATTTCCATTACTTTTTACAATTGTTACAACAGGTTCTGTTTTATCAATTCCACTAATTGTTAAAGGATTCGCATAAACAACATTTATTCCATCATATACCCTTGCCCTTACAGTTGTATTTTCTTCTACTACAATTATTTTTTCATTTTCACTTACAGAAATCCAGTTTTCTCCATCTAAACTATATTCATACGTAAATCCTTCCCCTTCTGGATACATTATTTTGACTTCTTTTTGCGTTGCATATTCTTTATTTGTTAAAAGCGTTATCACTGGTTTTTCTAAAACAAAAGTGGATACTTCTAATTCGTAGATTTCCGATACATTATTTTCTAAAGCTGTATTCGTAAGTCTTACTTGTATCTTATACTTGACTCCTTGTTCTAAGTTAGGAAAAGTCTTCGTAGATAAATTTTCTGTCAAACTATCTCCACTCACCCAGGTAACATTTTCTATATCTTCATTTTGTTTGGCAATTCGGTACTCGTGTTTCCTTATATAACTTTCTTCCTCTAAGTAACTGGTATAAAGTTTTATAGAATTAGTAGTTACTTCTGTTGTAACACTTAGTATCTTTGGCGGTGTTTCATCCAATAAATCACAAGTTCCCTCTACAATTTTTAGATTTTCTTGAGTTCCACTCGCACAATATCTTCCATTACTTACATTTTCAACTTTAATAGAATCTTCTTTTCGATAAATTTCTCCTGAAAGAAACGTACTTTTATTGGTTATATCCAAATCAAAGATATTAATTTCATCCTTTATCTCAAATCCATGTTCTGCTTCATAATTTGTATAAGCATGAAAAAGACTTAACGTACTTGCTTTAAAAGCCCCTAATCTACTTTCTTTCATTACACCATTTATCATAGGGATAGAAATAAGAGCAATAATCCCAAGTATCACAATCACAGCTAAGAGTTCTATTAAAGTAAATCCTTTTTTCTTCATTCTTACACTTCCTTTAGGTTCAATTTATCATAAAAATTTCATCTAAAAAACAGGAAAAAAAGACATAATCTTTCCATTTATGTCTTTTTTAATAAGAATACATTTAATTTTTTTCTAGTTTATAGTTTAATTAAATAAACTTTTAATACGTGTCCACAAATTAGAATCTTCTTTTTTTAGGATAACCCTTTTTTCTTCTTTCGGTACTTTTATAGAATCTATTACCATAATAAATTTTGTATCCCCAATAGTTTCATTTTCTTTCATAGTAAAAGTTTGATAATCCTCTCCAATTTTAGTAAGCATTTCAACCTTTTTCGCTAAAATTTTAACTTCACTATTTATGATATTTGAAAATTTTGTAATTCCATCCTGATTAAAACTTGTAATCCCTAAAGTCAATTGATACATTCCTTCTTTTAAGGATGAAGTCCCTAGCGTCAATTCCTGCATTTTACTATTCAGCTCTTTTACTCCATCTTTTAAAAGTACTAAACCGTCTGACATTTTTTTGCTTCCTTCTTCCATAGTCTGTAAATAAGTATTTAATGTTGCTAACAAAGAAGTTATTTTGCCTTTAGTCTGTTCTGTTAAGTTTAAGGTAGTCTTTAAAGCTTCTATATTTTGCGTTAATAAAGCAATCATTTTCTCATTTTCTTCATAAGTTACTTTTACATTATAAAGATCCATGTTATTTTTCTTTAGATCTTCTAATATAGCATCTTTTAAATAATTATTTTCATAAGTCGTTTTTAAACCTTCATTTTTTCCTATTAAATTTTGTTTCATTTTCTCGTTGGTATTAATTAAGTCCGAAATTTTTGATAAATCTTGGGAATTTGTTACTTGTTTTAGAGATTCACTTGTACTTTCTAGTTCTTTTAGAATTTGTTTTAATCCTTCATCTACTTTACTGGCACCCTTTGTCAACTCTTCTAATTTAGTAACAACAATTTCAAGATTTTCAGAAATCTTGAAAGCTCCATTTTCCACTTTGGAAGAACCTTCCGATAATTCATTGGCTCCTTGTTCAATTTCATTTATCGCTTTTTGTAGGGTTTTTATAGCGCTTACTAATTGATCTATTTTATTTAACGATTTTATATCTTCACTCTCAAGTAGTTTTGGTGTAATTATAGAATAAATACTAGAAAGTTCAAACTTTTTTGTATCATAAGTAATCATGATTTCATCTACACCTTTTAATGTTTCCATTTCTAAACTTTCGTACAATCCTGGTGCTGCTAGACCAGTTACCATATAATTATTTCCATTATTAATAATTTTTCCATTTTTTATAGAAACGTTAGTATTGTTTTCCCCACTTATTATTGTTTCTGTTAATACCACAAAAGGAGTATATAAAATTTCCTTTTTTCCGTCTATAATAACTTCTTGTTTATCTCGATTGGTATATTTTAAAAGAATTGTTACCTTCCCACTTTTTCCAATCATCTCTTCCACATTCATTATTTTATCATCTAGCTTATATTCTATTTCAAGTTCAACAGGCAATTGCTTTTTAGTTGTTCCTTGGTAAAAGATATCTTTTCCAAGTGCATTCCAGTTTAGTTTTTCTTTTTCTTTTGTAAAGGTATGATCACTATTGACATTTAAAATATTTTCCAAATTAGATATATCTTGAATAGTCTCGAAACCTTCTTTATTTATTAGATGTTCATTTACAAGAATGCTTTTTACATTCCCATTAGATTCTAGTTTGGTATAAACCGTTTCTTCTTTCGTTAATGCAGATACTGGCACTGTAAAGGTTATTCCAAAGATCATTATTAAAACCACTACGTTTTTTATTTTTTTTGACATTTTTCTTTCTCCTTTCATTCCATAGGTTGTTTTTCTTATAATGGAATCAAATATTAATAAAATAGAGGGAAGTACTGTTATAACAGTTAGCATACTGATAATAGCACCTCTTGAAATCAGTGTACATAAGGATCCCACCATCTCTAATTTTGAATAAAGTCCTACTCCAAAAGTTGCTGCGAAAAAACACATTCCACTAACTAAAATAGAGGGAGCGGAATAATTTGTAGTTTCTAGCATCGCTTTTTCTTTTTCTATTCCTTCTTTTCTTTTTTTTATATAAGTTGTTGTCATTAAAATGGCATAATCAATAGTAGCTCCTAACTGTATCGTTCCAAGAACAATAGGTGCGACAAAAGGAAGGGTAATGCCCCCAAAATAAGAAAAGGACATATTTGTAAAAATAGCAAATTCAATACTTATAATAAGAAATAAAGGAAGTGATAAAGAACGTAAAATTACAAGCATTATAACTAAAATACAAAGGATTGAAGCTTCATTCACATTCTTAAAATCGATATCACTAATCGTTACTAAATCTCTCATAAGGGGTCCCTCCCCTGCCAGAATAGCTTTTTCATCATACTGTTTTAAAATAGTATTGACTTTGACAATTTGATCATTTAATTCGTTTGTTGCGATATCATAAATAGAATTTAAAAATAATAATTGATAGTTATCAGATTCTATAATTTTTAAAACGTCTTTTGAAAGCATCTCTTTGGAAATACCTATTTTTTCTAAATTTGAAAAGGATAGAACAAAATCGATTCCTTCTATATTTTCTATTTTTTTTACCATTTCTTCTACTTGTTCTGCTTTTTTATCTTTACTGATTAAAATAATCTCTGGGGATACAAGGTTAAATTTATCTTTCAACTCTTTATTAGCCACAATACTATCCAGCGTTTTTGGAAGACTTTCATCTATTTTATAATATACATCTACATGAGAATATCCAAGATAAGTAGGAATAAGAAGAATGAAAAAGGTAATAAAGAGAACCATACGATGTTTGATAACAAACAAATTCAATTTTGTAAAATTTGGAATTATTGTTTTATGTTTTGTTTTTTCAATAATGTTATCAAAAATTAATAGTAAACTTGGAAATAAGGTAAGAACACATAGCACCCCTAAAAAAACACCCTTTGCCATTACAATACCAAGATCTTTTCCGAGTGTTAATTGCATTGTACAGAGAACTAAAAAACCTGCAATCGTAGTTAAGCTACTTCCTGTAACCGATAAAAATGTTTCGCTAATCGCCTCACTCATAGCTTTTTCTTTTTCCATTCCTTTTTTCTTTTTTCCTTCATAAGAGTGGTATAAAAAGATGGAAAAATCCGTTGTTACACCAAGTTGTAATACCGCAACAAGTGCTTTTGTAATATAAGAAATTTGCCCAAATAAGATGTTGGATCCTAAATTGAATAAGATAGCAATTCCTATATTTAAAAGTAAAAGTATTGGGACAAGATAAGAATCTAAGGCAAGCGTAAGTACTACCATACAAAGTATAACAGCAATAACAATATAAACAGCAATTTCTTTTTCGGATAAATTCATTGTATCAAGTACCATGGCACTCATTCCACTCACTTTACAAGAATCGTTAGCAATTTCTTTTATTTTTTCCACAGCTTTAATCGTTTTCTCTGAAGAGGTAGAACCCTGAAATGTTACAAATAATAAATCTGTATTTTCTTTATGAATTTTTGCTATAATTTCATTTGGAAGCATATCTAAAGGAATTGTTGTTCCAGCAATATCGTATGCACTGATAACTTGATTAACCCCTTCTATATTTTTAATTTTTTCTTCTAGGGAAAGAATATCTTTTGCTTTTAAATGATTAGTAATTAAGACGGTATAAGCCCCCATATTAAAATCTTGTGTTAAAATAGTTTGCCCTTTAATAGTTTCGATATCTTCTGGTAGGTAAACTAAAATGTCATAATTAATTTTGGTTAGTTTCGTACCTATTATTGATAAGAATAACAACACAAACGATAAAACTAAAATCATCGTTTTATGTTTACAAATTTGTTCTCCTATTTTCTGCATATTTCTCCTCCATTCGACAATTTATTTTATTCCAATTTTTTTCCTAAATCCACAAACAGAAATTGTATTATGGGGGATATTCAACATATTTTCAAAACTGTATGTCTAAATAAACAACAAAGTGTATTTTATCTTTACAAATGTTTAAACTAGACTATAATAAAGATAGGTGATTAAAATGGATCCACAAAAAACAGATTTACGCATTATTAAAACGAGAAATGTATTATATCGTACTTTACTTGATCTAATGAAAGAATCTCCATTTGAAAACATTAAAGTTTCTGATATTTGTAATAAAGCCCTTATAAATCGCTCTACGTTTTATGTCCATTATAAAGACAAATACGAGTTATTAACTTCCTATATTAATGATCTTAAAGGTTCTTTATGCCAAGAACTAAAGAAAAATAAAAAAATTTCTAATTCAAAAGAATATTATTTAGAAATGTTAAAAATATTTTTGGA
>CAMSXY010000043.1 GCA_947065955.1 uncultured Caryophanales bacterium
TACACAAGGATGAACACTCTTTCCCTACACGACGCTCTTCCGATCTCATACTTACGAAAATTGGGATTTTATCACTATGGTTATAACAATGAATTTGAAGCTTTAAAGCCAAGATTTGAAGCTATTCTTAACTTAGAGGTTCCTTATTATACTTTATATAAAAATCTTCGTAAAGAATTTCGAACGAAAATTAGAGGAGCTATTAAAAACGGAGTCAAAGTATACAAAGGAAATAAACAAGATTTATCCTTACTATACCTACATACAGAAAAAAAATATCCAAGAGATTTACAATATTTTGAAGAGGCTTATGATACTTTTGATAAAGAAAATCAAATAGAATTTTATTATACAAAAATTGATACAGAAATGTATTTAAAAAATGCGCAAGATCTGTACACTTATTATGAAAATGAAAGTTTCAAACAAAATGATCTTTTAATTCAGGCAACGGGAAAATATAAAAATAAAGTTTTAACTAAAAAAATGAATATTGATATGTTCTATAATAAATATAAAAAAGAATTAGTAAATGCTATTAATTTATTAAAAACCTATCCCGATGGAATTGTCACCTCCTCCATCCTTATTATCAAAAAAGCCAATACTATCCATCTTTTTATGGATGGCTATGATCCTAAATTTAAAAAATTTAATTCAAAGCACTTACTTATTTGGAAAATTATTGAAAAGTATTCAAAATTAGGATATAAATGTTTTAATTTAGGCGGTGTGTCTAATTTTACAATCCAAAGTCATAAGTACCATGGATTAAATGAATTTAAAAGAAATTTTGGAGCAGATATTTATGAATATGCAGGGGATTTTGAATTAATTTGTAATCGTGCATCTTATTTTATGTATAGAAATTCAAATGCCTTTTTAAAGAAACTAAAAAAGTTTAGAATATTCTAAACTTTTTTTAAAATAAACCTGTAATTTTTCCTTCTGAATTCATGTCGATGGTATAAGCAGCAGGATTTTTTGAAAGTCCAGGCATCGTTAAAACTCCTCCCATATAAACGACCAAAAAACCAGCTCCATTGGAAAGTGAAATATCGGTAATGGTTACTATAGAATCCTTTGGAAAACCGAGTTTCTTTGGGTCATCACTAATGGAATAAGGCGTTTTTGCAACGCAAATAGGTAAAAGATCCAAATGATTTTTTTCAAAAAGTCTTATTTTTTCTTTGGCAAGTTCTGTGTATTGTACTTTTTTTGCATAAAAAATTTCTCTAGATACTATTTCGATCTTTTTTTCAATAGAATCCTCTTTAGCATACAAATAATTTAAATGTGTATCTTCCCCACAGAGAGAAATAATTTTTTGAGCGAGTGCAAGACTACCTTCTTCTCCTTTTTCATGCCCTTCACAAAGAGCAAAAGAAATTCCCGTAGAAGAAACTAAGGCTTCTAATCTCTCAACTTCTTTTGAAGAATCTGTTTTGAATCGGTTACAACATACAATAATATTCGGTCCCATCTTTTGCATATTTAAAATGTGAGCTTGTAAATTGGCAAATCCCTTTTCTAAAGAAGAAAGATCAGGAACTTCTAAAGCTTCTAAACACCCCCCATGATATTTTAAAGCTCGAATAGTAACATTTATTACAATAACATTAGGAACAAGTTTTCCCATGCGACATTTAATATCTAAAAACTTAAAAGCCCCCAAATCAGACCCAAAACCAGCCTCTGTAACTACATAATCTGCATTTTCTAAAGCCAACTTTGTTGCAATCAAGGAATTACATCCATGTGCAATATTGGCAAAAGGTCCTCCATGAATAAGAACAGGATTATTATAAAGCGTTTGAACAAGATTAGGATGAATGGCTTCTTTCAGTAAAGTCAAAATAGCACCAACACAATGCAAATCTCGAACAAAAACAGGGGTTTCATCCTGTCGATAGCCAACAACCATCTTTCCTATACGTTCTTTTAAATCCTCTAAATCCTTTGAAAGACAGAGAATAGCCATTAATTCGCAGGATGTGGTAATCGCAAAACTTTCTTCCCTTTCCATGGAAGAAGAGATCCCTACCCTTACCTGACGAAGCGCACGATCGTTGATATCCAAAACGCGTTTTAAACAAATGGTATCTTTTAAAATTCCTTGTTCATTTCCTTGAAAAATATGATTATCTATAATAGCACATAAAAGATTATTAGCTGCTGTTACAGCATGAATATCTCCTGTGAAATGAAGATTAATATCTTCCATAGGTACAACCTGACTATATCCCCCACCAGTGGCTCCCCCTTTGGTTCCAAAAACAGGTCCCAAAGATGGTTCTCTTAATACTGCAAGGCTTTTTTTCCCTAGAAAACAAAGAGAATCGTGAATCCCTATTGCAACGGTTGTCTTTCCCTCTCCATAAGGAGTTGGATTAATAGAAGTGACTAAAATCAGTTTCCCTGTTTTTGAAGATGGTAAAGAAGATGTAATTTTTGCCTTATACTTTCCATAATACTCTAGCTGATTTTCTGTAAATCCTATTTTTTTAGCGACTTCTTTAATTTCCATCATTTTCTTTGCATGAGCAATTTCTATATCTGTCAAGAATATCCCCTCCTACTTCATTATAGCATAATCTTTCAAATTTATCCGAATTTTTTCTAAAACAAAAAAAGAACAAAAATTTGTTCTTTTTTACTTATTTAATAACCTCTGATACGTTACCAGCACCAACCGTTCTACCACCTTCACGAATAGAGAATTTTGTTCCATTTTCGATAGCGATAGGAGCGATTAATTCAACTGTCATTTCAACATTATCTCCTGGCATTACCATTTCTACTCCAGCAGGAAGTTCAATAACTCCTGTAACATCAGTTGTTCTGAAATAGAATTGTGGACGATAATTTGAGAAGAATGGAGTATGACGTCCACCTTCTTCTTTACTTAGAACGTATACTTGCGCTTTAAATTTTGTATGTGGAGTAACAGATGCTGGTTTAGCAAGTACTTGACCACGTTCAACTTCTTCACGAGAAATTCCACGAAGTAAAACCCCAGCGTTATCTCCTGCTTCAGCATAATCAAGTTGTTTACGGAACATTTCGATTCCTGTAACAACCGTTTTCTTAGTATCTTTAATACCAACGATTTCAACTTCATCGTTAAGTTTTAATTGTCCTCTTTCAACACGTCCTGTAACAACGGTTCCACGTCCTGTAATTGTGAAAACGTCTTCGATTGGCATTAAGAAAGGTTTGTCGGTATCTCTTGCTGGAGTTTCGATCCATGAATCAACTGCATCCATTAAATCAAGGATGGCTTGTTCATATTTAGCATCTCCTTCAAGAGCTTTTAATGCAGATCCACGAATAATTGGAGTATTGTCTCCATCGAAACCATATTCACTTAATAATTCACGGATTTCCATTTCAACTAAGTCTAATAATTCTTCGTCATCTACCATATCACATTTGTTCATGAATACAACCATACGAGGTACTCCAACTTGACGTGATAATAAGATATGTTCACGAGTTTGTGCCATAGGTCCATCTGTTGCTGCGATAACAAGGATAGCTCCATCCATTTGTGCTGCTCCTGTGATCATATTTTTAACGTAGTCAGCATGTCCTGGACAGTCAACGTGTGCATAATGTCTCGTATCTGTTTGATATTCAACGTGAGAAGTGTTAATTGTAATTCCACGTTCTCTTTCCTCTGGAGCTTTATCAATATTTGCATAATCAATAGAATCTGCAAATCCTTTTTTTGATAGAACATGTGTAATTGCAGCTGTTAAAGTTGTTTTACCATGGTCTACGTGTCCAATTGTTCCAATGTTAACATGGGTTTTGGAACGATCATATTTTTGTTTTGCCATTTAATTTTCCTCCTTTATTTACTTACATTATCTATTTTATATCAAACGACTAAAAATAGCAAGTCTTTTTCTTTTAAAATTAATTAGTTGCCACCGTTCTTTTTGATAATTTCTTCGGCAATATTTTTTGGAACTTCTTCGTAGTGATCAAATACCATTGTATAATTTCCACGACCTTGTGTATTTGAACGAAGAGAAGTTGCATAACCGAACATTTCAGAAAGTGGAACCATTGCGTCAATGGCAAGAGCATTTCCTCTTGATTCTTGTCCAAGAGGTCTTCCTCTTCTTGAAGTAATATCTCCCATAACACTTCCTAAATATTCATCTGGTACAATTACTTGTACTTTCATAATTGGTTCTTTAATAATCGGTTTACATTTATTTTTTGCTTCTTTTAAAGCCATAGAAGCCGCAATTTTATAAGCCATTTCTGAAGAGTCTACATCATGGTAAGAACCATCGAATAAAGTTGCCTTTACATCAATCATAGGATAGCCAGCTAATACACCCGTTTTCATAGCATCTTGAAGTCCTTTGTCGGTAACTGGAATATATTCTCTTGGAACAACTCCACCTACAACAGCATCCACGAATTCATATCCTTTATCTGGATTTGGTTCAAAACGAATCCATACATGTCCATATTGTCCACGTCCTCCAGATTGTTTGATGTATTTTCCTTCACATTCTGCTTCTTGGGTTAAGGTTTCACGATAAGAAACTTGTGGCTTTCCAACATTTGCTTCTACTCCAAATTCACGTTTCATACGATCAACAATAATGTCAAGGTGTAGTTCTCCCATACCTGCAATAATTGTTTGTCCTGTTTCATGATTTGTACTTGCACGGAAGGTTGGATCTTCTTCTGCAAGTTTTTGAAGAGCAATTCCCATTTTATCTTGGTCTGCTTTTGATTTTGGTTCTACAGCAAGCTCAATAACTGGTTCTGGAAATTCCATAGATTCTAGAATACAAGCATTTTTTTCATCACATAAAGTATCCCCTGTAGTCGTATTTTTAAGTCCTACAGCTGCTGCGATATCTCCTGCATAAACTTCCGTAATTTCTGTACGGTTATTCGCATGCATTTGAAGTAAACGTCCGATTCTTTCTTTTGAATTTTTTGTTGCATTTAAAATATAAGAACCACTTGATAAAAATCCTGAATAAACACGGAAGAATGTAAGTTTTCCAACAAATGGATCGGTCATAACTTTAAAAGCAAGTGCACTAAATGGTTCTGAGTCACTTGGATGTCTTACGATTTCGTTTCCATTTAAGTCAACACCTTTGATCGATTCTACATCCGTTGGTGCTGGTAGATAATCAATAACGGCATCTAAAAGTAATTTAACACCTTTATTTCCAAGAGCTGTTCCACAAAGTACTGGGAAAAATTCTACAGCAAGAGTTCCTTTTCGAATTGCACTTTTAATAAGTTCAACTGAAATTTCTTCTCCTTCTAAGTATTTATTCATAAGTTCATCGTCAAACTCTGCAACAGCTTCAATTAAATCGTTTCTTTTTTCTTCCACAACATCTACAAGTTCTGCTGGAATATCAATAACTTTCGCTTCTTCATGAGCTTCTCCATCGTAGGTATAAGCAGTACGTGTGATTAAATCCACAATTCCATGGAATTCACTTTCCGCACCAATTGGCCATTGGATTGGTTTCGCATTTACGCCTAAACGAGCGTCAATTGTTTGCAAACTATATTCGAAGTTTGCTCCCATTTTATCCATTTTGTTACAGAAAATCATACGTGGAACTTTGAATTCTGTTGCTTGTCTCCAAACAGTTTCTGTTTGAGGTTCCACTCCTGCTTGTGCATCTAAAAGAGCAACAGCTCCATCTAGTACACGTAAAGAACGAGATACTTCTACTGTAAAATCTACGTGTCCTGGTGTATCAATAATATTTAAACGATGTTTTTTCCAGAAAGCTGTTGTTGCAGCAGAAGTAATGGTAATACCACGCTCTTGTTCTTGTGCCATCCAGTCCATTTGAGATTCTCCATCATGTGTTTCTCCAATTTTGTGGATTTTTCCTGTATGGAAAAGTACACGTTCTGTACAAGTCGTTTTTCCAGCATCAATATGTGCCATGATACCAAAATTACGAGTATTTTGTAAACTATATTCACGAGCCATACATTTTTTTCCTTTCTATTACCATCTATAATGAGCGAATGCTTTGTTAGCTTCTGCCATTCTATGTGTATCTTCACGTTTTTTAACAGCAGCTCCTGTACCATTTGCGGCATCCATAATCTCGTTTGCTAAGTTCTCAGCCATAGAATGACCTCCTCTTAAACGAGCGTATTGTACAAGCCAACGAAGTCCTAAAGCTTGGCTTCTATCTGCTTTTACTTCAATAGGCACTTGGTAGTTCGCTCCCCCTACTCTTCTTGATTTTACTTCAAGAGCTGGTTTGATATTAGCAAGTGCTTTATTTAAAACATCGATTGCCTCTTCTCCTGTTTTTTCTTTTACAATATCAAAAGAATCATAAAGAATCGTTTGGGCAACTCCTTTTTTACCATCAATCATTAAACGATTGATTAGTTTTGTAACTAATTTTGAATTGTATATAGGATCTGCTAGAACATCACGTTTTACAGCACGTCTTTTACGCATATAAATCCTCCTTCCTTTTTTTAATGATTACTTTTTTAGTTCTTTTTTGGTTTTTTTGTTCCGTATTTAGAACGTCCTTGACGACGTTTTTCAATTCCATTGGTGTCCATTGTTCCACGAATAATGTGATAACGAACTCCGATTAGGTCTTTTACACGTCCACCACGAATTAAAACAACACTATGTTCCTGTAAGTTATGTCCTTCTCCAGGAATATAAGCAGTTACTTCCATTCCATTGGAAAGTCTAACACGGGCATATTTACGAAGAGCAGAGTTTGGTTTTTTTGGAGTCATTGTACCAACACGAGTACAAACGCCTCTTTTTTGAGGAGAATTTTGAATTGTTTGTTTTTTCTCCTTACTATTAAGACCAATTCCTAAAACAGGTGATTTGCTCTTTCTTGTTTTCATGTTTCTGTTTTTACGTACTAACTGATTAATTGTAGGCATAGTATCCTCCTTTCTTTACACACATCCAGGTGTTTCATTTTTGGTTTTAATTAAAGATTTACCAAAGTAAATCCTAATTAAATACGATATCACTATACCACTTCTACTATATGTTTGTCAATCTTTATTTAAAACTTTTTAGAAAGATAGCATTCTATAGAAGGGTATTGCTTAAAAAAGATTATATTATCTTTACTTTTTCCTTTTTTTCAATTTCTCCAAATTGTTTATAAAAATCTTCCAACATCTTATTTTGAAGCAAAAGGGCTAAAGCAGGATTAACAAAGGCTCTTCGGTCAAAAGCAAATCTTGATGAATCTACTTTTCTTCCTTGCTCAAAAGGGAACATTTTTTTCCCATTTTCCTCTTTAATTCTCTCATCTACTCTAGAAGGATCGATAAAAGTTACACGATTATGAGAACGATTACTTCCTAAAAAAAGGGAAAGTTGATTGATTGGATCTACCGTAAAATAAGTTCCTGTCCATCCAGCAGAAGCAAAAGTTTTTCCACTTAAAGGATGATAGACTTCTGTTCCATAAAGGTGAGGGTATTTTGTGTAGCAAAGCATTCCAAAATACTGTACATATTTCGCTTTTCCTTCCTCTATATAAGCCCTACCTGTTCTATTTTGGGAAAATTTTTCTAAAACTTTCATTGAAAAAATTTTTTCGCTTAAAAGGGCATTTGCTAGATGAGACATATCTTTGGCGGTTGAAAATAAACCTGCGTGCCCACTTAGATTTCCTTCCATTTGTCCCATGATCTGTGCTTTTGGATCATAAACAGCCCCTCCAGGATTTTTTGTAATGGAAATGTGATCTTTATAGTATTTCAAATCATAGTTGGTACTTGCTAGACGATGTTCTTTTTCTTTTGGTACCTTACTATACGTTTCTTCCATTTGAAGTGGTAATAAAATATTGTCTCTTAAAAAAGAATAATAGTCTACACCACTTACCTTTTCAATGACATACTTAAGAATCATAGCTCCCATATCTGTATAAGGTCTTTTTAAATCGTTGAAAGGGTCTATCTCGATTGAAAACAGAAGTTCTTCCGCTTCTTCCCGACTTTTTACCCCATCAATTCTTTTGGTTGTTTTTAAAGGCACTTGAAAGGTTAGTAAATCAAAAAGGGTAATACCTTTTAAATTTTTAAATCGAGGGTCGTATTTTATAACTTCGTCGTATATAGAAAGATTCCCCCTTTGTTCTAAGAGTAAAATACTAAAACTTGTGAATATTTTTGTAATGGACGCTAAATCAAAAATCGTATTTTCTTCCATCTTTTCTATCTTAGAAACAAAATCCCCCTTATCTGTCATTATGATTTCTTTTTTATTTCCAAGAATTATAGTTTCTGAATATTTCGGGGTTTCATAACACATAACCATCCCTGGAGCCATTTCTTTCGTGTAAAAAAAATCTTTTAAGATCGGAAGAGCGTCGTGTAGGGAAAGAGTGTTCATCCTTGTGT
>CAMSXY010000044.1 GCA_947065955.1 uncultured Caryophanales bacterium
GAGATAGACTTGGGTGACTGGAGTTCAGACGTGTGCTCTTCCGATCTGGAACTAATTCCGCCAGATAGCCCATCTAAACCATCAATTAAATTTAGACAATTAATACATCCTAAAATAAAGAAAATCGTAATAGGATACGTTAAATTTCCAAAATGAATATAGATGTTAAAAAACCTAATATCTTCTAGTAAAATCTGTCCATAAAAAGCAATAATACAAGCTGCGACAATTTGCCCTCCAAATTTCGTAATGGGTTTTATTTCGCTAATATCATCTAAAATTCCTGTTAAAATAATAATAAAACTACCTATTAAAATAGAATTCATTTGAATAGAATTTTCTCCAAATAAAATGTATCCCAGTAAAAATCCAAAAAAAATGCCAAGACCACCTAATTTAGGCATAACTTTATCATGAATATGACGATCTCTTGGCACATCAATCGCGTGAATTTGAAACGCAGTTTTTCGGATAAACGGGATAATAGTTGCAACAAAAATGAAAGTTGTTATAATCATTAAAAATGTTTTTACTGTTATATCCGCATTTATCATAAAATCACCTTTGAAAATTCCAAAATCATTATACCGTAAATTCTTTTATTGAACAACCTATTTTACTACTTTTATTTCTATTTTGCTCAATTTTACAAATTCCATGTATAAATCGATTTATTCTTTTTTCCCTTTTTTCAAAAAAAGGCTCTTTTTTTGCTTTTTTAAAAAAAGAAGGAAAAATAAAGCTATAAAAGCTCCCAACATATCAATTAAAACATCCCTAAGTTCTCCAGAACGTCCTGGAATAAAAAGTTGATGTATTTCGTCTAAAAGAGCTCTTAAAAAAACAATTAAAAAGGAAATTTGAAATTTGTTTTTTTCAAAAAAGAAAGATATCATATAGAATGTAAAAAAAAGAAGTAGAAAGAAAAGAAACATATGTGCACTTTTTCGAATAAAAAAAGAAAAAATTGAAAGAAAAGAAAGATCTTTATTGCCATCTATAAAAGGAAAGATTTTTCCCAAAAGATGAAGCATTTGGTCACTTGATTCTTGAGAGACATTCCCTACTTGATTCGAAAAATGAAAAATAAGAATATTCCATAAAAGAAAAAGAAGAATAGAACTATATTTTTTTATCTTTTTTTTCATAACGTTTCTCTATTCTACTATCAGTTCAATTCGAAATCTTTTTTCATCATTTCTTCTTAATTTATAGACTTTATCTTGATAAATGGTTGCTTGATTTATTTCTGTAAATAAAATATCATTCAATTCTCCATAATCTTCTGCATTATCTGTTTTTGTTCGAATATAAATGGCATAAGTACCTTTTTCTAATCCATTTAAAGGAATATTAACTTCATACCAGGCACGATCTTTGGAAAAACCATCTTCAACTCGTAAACTAACTGGATAAGGTCCTTTTTCTAAAGAACCAACGGAGATCTTTTGAACGGTTTTTAAAGTTTTTATATCTACAATATAGATTTCTCTTTCAACAGAGGCACTTACACTATAATTTCCCCCAACACTATGCGAGGTTCCAACAAGATGTAAGGTATTTTCTAAAAATTCCATTTGATAGTATTGATTAAACATATTATCATTCGTTGGAGGAATAATGGAAGAAATCAGCCCTTTATCTCGAATGAAAAGTTCTAAAGGCATAAGGGAACTATAGTAATTACTTTTTAATTGATATCCCCTACCTTGTTGGGTTGTAAATTTTGAACTTACATTTGTATTGAAAAAGACATTTTTAACAACTTCTTTAGCTTCGTAATCTAAAGATCTGGCTCTTATATAAAGAGTGTAATCTCCCTCAGGTATGTAGGTTAAATCGACACTTTCGAAAAACCAAGAACCACTATAATCATAGCCACCTTCGCTTGGAGCTTCAAAAGGAGGATTTTCTAGTCTACTCAATTTTTTGGTATATTGTAAACCTGTTGTTTGATTTTCAAATAATAAATCATATTGTATTGTATCTTCTTTGGTATTAGGGATTCCTTTTATAATGAAAAATCCTTTAAATTCTAGTTTTTCAGTGGATTCGTTAAAAAGCATACTTTCTAAATGAAATAAAGAATCTTTTTGAATATATACTTTTTCATTAACAGTCACACTAATTTCTTTTGAAACAGTATTACCAGCATTATCCGTTACAGTATATCGGATTGTATAAACCCCTGGTGTTGCAATATCGACATGATCCTCATAAGTAATTCGATCCGTAATATTTCCATCTTCAAAATCTATAGCTTGAACATTATCCAAAGGATTATAATGTTCTCCTTGGGTTAAAACTTTATTTTCAGCGTAAATAACAGGTTCTTGATTTTTTAAAACGGTTACTGTTATTGTTTTAGTCGTTGTTTTTCCAAAAGAATTGGTAACCGAATAGGTAACTTCATAAGTTCCGATCTTATCTGTATTTACCACTCCAGAATAAGTAATTTTATCTGTAATATCTCCATCTTTTTTATCGTGTGCTGAAACATTTTTCTTATAATCAAACTCTGTTTTCTGGGAAACGGTTTGATCGCTTGCCTCAATCACAGGATAATCCGTTTCAATTACTGTTACAATAATGGTTTTAGTAGCATAAAAATTATTTTCATCGTGTACACGATAAACAACAGGATAATCTCCTACTTTGGTGAAGTCAATTGTATGTTCATAAGTTAGATTTTTGCTTACATCTCCATCTTCCAAATCGGTTGCAGTGACCCCACTTAAAGGATCCCATTCTTCATATTGTTTAATGGTTACGTTATTCGCTTGAATCGTTGGTTGTGTGTTTTCTACATAAAGATAATCGGCTTTTACATATCCATAACTATAAGAAAAATTATAAAAGTCGGTTACTAAATTTCCCTTTTCGTCTAATCCTATATCGGTATATACTTTATACCAAGATACAACTTTTCCATTTTCAATGGTATCTACTTTATCTATGACAATAAGGGGTAAATTGGTAATCCAATAATTATGATAAGCATTTTTTAAATTATATAAAACGGTACTTGTAGAAGAAGCTTCTTTATAAACGGGAATCGATTCTGTGGAGGTTTTTACTCCTATTGTATTGGCCTTATAATCCTTGCCTCCATAAGATCGATCGTTTAGAAAAGAACCTTGGGCTTGTTTTTCGCCCCAATAAGGGTCAGAGGCATAATTAACCCCCATTCCACTTCCTTTATTTCCATAATGACTTCCATAGTAAAGGGAATTTCTAGGATCGCTATATTTACTTCCTGTCAATTTGGCATAATAAGCAATGGAAGCTGCGACACTATCAAAAGAAAGCGCACAAGAAAAGACACAACTATCATAAGCCCCTAATCCAAAAATATTGTTTTTGGCAAAAGAAATGGCACTGGTTCCTCTTCCACTTTCATTTAATGCAACACCAAAGGCCATAAGTGCATTGACACCAAAAGTATTTTGTGCTTCTATAAAATGAATTCCTTGTCCATACATTGTAGAAATCCCACTTCGATTAATTCCTGGAATAAAATTTCCTTGCTCATCTACATAACGAACGGTTGGGTCGGGTTGACCTATAAAACCATAGTCTTTAATGACTTGATCAAAATCTTCTGCGGTATAACCTGTTTTATAGTGTGTTGGTAAATACATGTAATAATTATAATAAGGTTTACTTGCATTCACTGCATTTTCGTGCGTTTCTTTTTGATCATCTAATAATAAGTTTTTTAAATTTGTGTAAAAATAGTTACCATCAAAACTATAGTATTCTTTTTCCTTTTCTAAGAAAGAAGGGGCGGGTCCTAAGTTAATACTATACTGATGAGAAGCTGCTCTATAATAGTGATACAAATTGGAAGAACTGGTTACTTTGTAATACGTTTTTAAACCGATATTACTAGAGGTGGATGTCCAAGTAGAATCTTTACTTGCAATCCATCCTTCGTATCCTGCATACGTTATACGATACCAAGTATATGTTCCATCGTTTACAGTTTCGAAATATTGACATTTTTCGCCAATGGGAATCGCTATTGATTGAATTTGTTCTGATGAGGTACTTGGTTCTTTTCGAAAAACACGTGGTAGATGGGAACCTGGATCGGTTATGGTTACATAATTAGCATACAAAGTACTCAATGGAACAATGGTGGCATTGGATCTTTTGGTCCATCCTACAAATCCACTTATTTTTACCTTTATCATATCGGTAGATGGATCATAGCCTAAAAATTCTCCATCACTGCCCCAATTTCCATCGATATAAGTATAACGATACTTATCGGTTGGATTTTGATACAATAAAATCTCTGAATGTCCACTAAAATCTACAAGGGCGTATTGTGCATTGACTAAAATCCCGCTTGCATTATATATAACGGCCAATTTTGTATCTGTGGCCTCAAAATCCTGCATTATCTTTTTGGCTTCTTCATAAGAAGGATAGGTCCCTATTTCTTCTATGGTTCCGTTCGAATCCACTGTTTTTACAAAGTAAGAAGCAGTAGCATAGGTAGGATAAACAGGAAGAAAAAAAGAAAACAAAAGACTCAATACTAAGAATATTTGAAATGTTTTTTTCATTCTACTCCTCCTTACACTCTTTTTATAAGTATATCAATTTTTGACTTTTTTTTCAACTTTCAGAAACATAACTTATCATTTTTTCTGTTTTTAAGGAAATCTATTTATTAAAAGAAATAAATATCTATATTTTAAAGTAAAAATGAATGAAAATTTTTTTTCATTCATTCTTTATTTATAAATTTTAAAAGGTCTGAAGCCAATCTTTCGGATCTTAACTTGGCTCCAGGTATATTCAAATGATTTATCGTATCATACATATAATTTCTTGTAAAAATATAATCTTGAATACTTGAGATACGAGGAACTTTAATATTCTGATCAATTTTTTCTTCATATGCTTTTATATCTTCGTCTGTACGATAAAATCTTTCCTCTAAGATCGGTGAAAATGTAAAAACAATACTAGCTCCTTTAGAATGAACATAATCACTAAATGCATTAATATAATCTATTGAATTTTTAGAAATTGTTATTTTTTTTAAATCAACTTCACCATGGGTTTCTGTAAGTTCTTCTGGTAAAATGCACGATTCTCTTGGATAAATCATATTTCCATCATCATCAAATGCTGAAATAGAATAAACTCCTGAATTGTAAGTATCATTTTTATCTTCAAAAAGAGAATCTACTTTTTTAAATAAATAAGTCGGAAAATAACGTAACAAATCTCCCCATTGTTTAAAAGAAACATATCTATATAATTGTAAATGATTGTCAATCGCAGAAGCAATTAGTTCAGGACTAAAAAATTCCATATCATCTAACATACGATACTCATAAGCAAGAACTACAATATCTCCCTTTTCAATATTCGCTTTTGAAAGCTCTGTAATAAATTCCATTCCTAAATTACGATGCAAACCTAAATTTACAACAGGCATATGTAGCTTTTCTTCTAAAATTTCATTATCGATACCGAATCCAACTGTTGAGCCTCCAATAAAAATAATTTTAGGACTTTTCGTATTAATCAAATGCTCATATTTAAGGTTTATCGCATATTGATAAGATGTACGAAACTTTAAAGTGGAAATCTGTGTAGTGATTACCAACAAAAGAATACATAAAAAAGATATTATAAAAATAAATATCGTTATATGAAAAAAGAATTTCTTAATGTCAGTCATATTGCCCCCCCCTTCTTAAAATTGAAAGTAAATGAATTGACCTGTCTGTCCATAAATACCATTTTGGATCAAAAATAGGAAAATAATTTCTATGGTAAGAAAAATATAAATTCCCCACCTTAGAATTTTATTGTGATTTCTAAAAAGTATCTCTTCTAATTTTATATTTTTATTTTTTTTAGAAGACCGTATAAGATCTATTAAAAATAAAAATATAATACTTAAAAAAAGAACACTATAATAAAAATAATATATCGAACTTCCATCCATTAAATTTTCCTTTATAATCGTTATACAATCCTGTTTTAATAGAATAAAATGAATATTTTGAAACAAGTTTTTTATTACATAAATTGCATCCCCAAAACAATTAGCTCTAAAAAAAATCCAAGAAAAACAAACAAGTATATAAGTAAAGAGAATTTTAATAATTTTCTTAACAGAGTATAAAAATTTATAATGAAATTCTATCGGTTTTATAGTCTTTTTAATAAGCTCTTGTACAATCCGATACCCACCATTAAGAATTCCCCAAGCAACAAATGTCCAAGCGGCTCCATGCCATAATCCAGATAACAAGAAAATGATAAAAAGATTTCGACATTTTTTTAAAAATCCCTTTTTGCTTCCACCAAGAGGAATATACACATATTTTTTAAACCACTCGTTCAAAGAAATATGCCATCTATTCCAAAATTCGCCTATTGAAGAAGAGAAGTAAGGAGCACGAAAGTTTTCCATCAAATCCACACCAAGGATTTTAGCAGATCCCATCGCAATTTCAGAATATCCTGAAAAATCACAATAAATTTGAATCGAAAATAAAAAAATAGCCATACATAAACTTAATCCTCTATACTGATATACGTTATTAAAAATAGCATTTACAAAAATAGCCGCTGTATCCGCAATAACAACCTTCTTAAATAAACCATAAAGAATCATTCTTAAGCCCTTTACTGCACGATCATAACAAAATGTGTGAACCTTTTTTAATTGGGGTAATAAATTACTTGCAGTTTCAATAGGCCCCGCCACTAATTGAGGAAAAAAGGAAACAAAAAGAGCATAAGTTATAAAATTTTTTTCGTGTTCTATTTCTTTTCGGTAAACGTCTATAATGTACCCTAAGGCTTGAAATGTATAAAAAGAAATTCCAACAGGTAATAAAAGATCGATGATAGGAATTGAAACTGGAATATCCAAAAAATGAAAAATTTTGTTCATAAAAAGAGAAGTAAAATTAAAATATTTAAATAAAAATAGAATAAGTAAATTAATAACAATACAAAAAAACATAGATAATTTCTGATAATTCTTTTGTTCCTTCTTACCAAAATAAGAAACCAAAAAACCACAAAAATAGGTTGTTATCGTTGAAAACAGCATTAAAAGTGAATAGCCTGCGTTCCAATTCATATAAAAATAATAACTTGCTACCAATAACCAAACTCTCTTAAAACTTTTGGGAATTAGAAAATAAATACAGGCAACCACTGGAAAAAATAGTAAATAAGCAACAGAATTAAAAATCATACAAATCCCCACCCTTTTTGATGATCTATTTTGTTTTGTTATACAGTAAAATAATATCACAAAAATCAAAAGAACAAAAGTTTTTTTATAAAAAAAACAATTTTAAGAATGTTCCTTAAAATTGTTTTTAACAAGAATAGGTTCTTTTTTTAGAAAATGATTCCAAAAATATAGTTGTATCGCAAGCAACAAAAAATTAAGTCCAAAAATACAAATTCCTACAAAAAACCACTCTAAAATATTAGAGACTAAAATTGATTTAAAAAGAAAATAAAGAATGCTGGCGTTTATACATAAAATTAAAAAATAATGAGCACTAATACGTATATAATAAAAGAAATTTTGATGACATAACTTTTTTAAAACAATGGAATTCTTAAGAATAAATTCTGAAAACAAAAGTGAAATGAGTGTTGCCAAAAGAACACCAATAGTTTGAAACCAATAAACTAAAAGGAAAGAAAGGACTAAATTTAAAATAAGCTCCACAATCGAACAAATCTGCGTTTCTTGAAAAAGTCCAGAAGCATTTACAAATAAATTTGAATTTTGTTTAATAATATTAAAAAACAACAAACCAACAAATAAAAAAGCTAATAAAGAACTTGTTACAATCTGCCCTTTATACCAAAGATCAATAAAAGAATTCAAAACAAAATAAAGGGGTATACAAACCAAAAGTGCGGATATATATAATGTATCATTTACTTTTAAAAATAAACGATCCCCTTCTTTTTCATCAATCGCTAAAACATTTCCAACACTTGTTAATAGAGAATTAGATATTTTATCCGTTAATAATTGCAAAGAAAGCGTAATATATTGATAGGTTGTATAAACAACGACTTGTCCTAGACCAATAAACTTAGAAATTAATAGAATATCAATATTATTGGAAACTAAATTCGAAAGTTTTTGCAATATAATTGGTTTTAAATTAGAAGAAAAAGAAAATTTTTTTTCTTTTATTTTTGGTAAATTGGAAAATTCCCTTCTATAATAAAACTCTAAAACAAGATTCGAAAAAATTCCAATCATAATTCCTAAAATTAGATCGGAAGAGCACACGTCTGAACTCCAGTCACCCAAGTCT
>CAMSXY010000045.1 GCA_947065955.1 uncultured Caryophanales bacterium
ATGAATATAACTAGATAAAGCATAGATTTGACTAGTTGGATTAATGGAATAAATATTTTCAAAATTATTTTCGATGTTATTCATAATATGATCTAAGGTAGAATGTTGTTTTGCCTTATAAACACTGTATAAATAGCTATCGTTAATAGAACCATCTTTTGCATATTTTTTTATAGAAAGTGGATTGTTGTTTAAAGCTCTCATTAAATCATTAGCACCACTCGTATATAAAATAATTGGATGATTACTATTTTGAATTTCTGTTGAAATATAAATGGAAGAATCTTTCTCTTCAATAGAATCTACAAATAAAGATCCTAAAAAACCAATATCAATAGGTAAATTAAAATCGGAAGATACCCTACTAAAAGCTTCTTGAGCACCTAATAAATTTAAAGTCTTAATTTCTTCATAACTTAAATTACTATCTAAAATTTTATCAATATGATTTGTTTTATTAAATCTTAAAGAGGCTGCGTCTATAAATTGAACATTAGCGCCTTCTTTTTTAAAAGCCTCTTCGATATACTCTATTACATTGGGTTCCCAAAAACATACATTTAAGTTTACAAGCTGGGAGTCATTTAAACCAACAAATGTGATTTTTTCACCATTATAACAATCAACAATATCCTTAACTTTTTCCTGATCTAACTCAATCTTATTTAAAACATGATGCATATAAGCAGAATAACCACCTAAACCAACTGCGGAGATGGTTGCTAAACTGACAACGCCTATCATAGTATTTCGAACTACTTTAAGGGTTTTTTTCGCTATTCTTTTTAAAGCTACTCCATTAACATAATTTACTTTTTCCATATAAAGATCCTTTCTAATATATATTGAATCGCAATGAGCTTATAATAGCATAAATTTTTTTTATTTTCAATCAATTATAAAAATTTTTTCAATTTATTTTAGTATAAAGTATTTTTTATCTAATAAAATTAATTTTTTTAAATTTTATATATAAATTAAACGAAATCTTCCATACTAATAGTGGTGATTCTATGCAACATTCTTATTGGACAGAGTATTCTTTACAAAATCATTATCCTTCCCTAAAAAAAGATCTAAATACAGACATTTTAATTATTGGTGGGGGAATTACAGGAATTACGACTGCCTATTATTTACAAAATTCAAAATATCGGGTTTGCCTCATTGAAAAAGATGAAATGGGAAAAGGGGTTACGAGTTTAACAACTGGAAAAGTCTCTTACTTACAAGGTCTAAATTATCACAAAATTGCAAAGAAAAAAGATTACTCTACCAGTTATCAATATCTAAATTCGCAGTTAGATGCCATAAAACTTATAAAAGAAATTATTGCTAAAGAAAAAATCTCTTGTCAATTTGAAAGAAAAGATGCTTTTGTATTTACAAAATCAGAAAAAGATTTGAAAGATTTTAAAGAAGAAGAAAATTTTTTTCAAAGAAGTGGTATTTCTTTCCAAAAAGTCTCAACACTTCCCAATGGATTTCCTATTCTGTATGGCTTAAAATTAAATAATTCCTATGATTTTCATCCTCTTCGCTATTTAGATGGACTTTTATCAAGTATTAAGGGAGTTGATTTTTTTGAACATACTATGGCAACATCCATTCAAAAAAAAGAAGGAAAATACCTCGTTTCTACAAAACAGGGGGTCATTACTTGTTCTTTTGTAGTAGTAGCAACGCACTATCCCTTCTTTCTTTTTCCAGCACTGGTTCCTTTTAAAACAACCTTGGAAAAGACACACCTTTTGGCAAGTTCTTCCCCTACTTTTCCGATGCAGGCAATAGAATCTTCTACGCCTTCCATCACTATGCGTTATTATCAGGACTTGTTTTTGTTTGGTGGAAATTCGTATTGTCCCGAAAAAGAATTTAATATGAAAAAGAAAAAAGAAGAAATAGAAGATTACTTTCATGAACATTTTTCTTCTTCCATTTCTTATGAATGGTCTATTTTTGATATTATGACCTTTGACCATCTTCCACTCATTGGAGAAGTAAAACCTCAATTTTATTTGGCTACTGGTTATAATAAATGGGGAATGACAAATGGTACTTTGGCTGGAAAAATAATCAGTGATCTTCTTTTAAAAAAAGAAAATCCCTATTGTTCTTTATTTGATCCAAAACGAGCTTTTTTTCTGTCTAGTATTCCAGCTATGGTTACAAATGCGCAAAGTTTTTTAAAAACAAAACTTTTTAAAAATCAACCTTTCTATAATGATAAAGTAACCTTTCAAACAGAAGGAGGAGTACCTTATGCTATATACGAAGATGAAAAAGGAATCCATAAAGTCATTAATCGATGTCCTCATATGAAATGCAGTCTCCTTTTTAATGAAAAAGAAAAAGTCTGGGATTGTCCTTGTCATGGCTCTAAATATGATTTAGATGGCCATGTATTAAAAGGACCTAGTACACAGGATATTACTCCAAAATAAAAAATACGCAAATGCGTATTTTTTATTATCTTAACTTTCCTTTCATACCTTTTCCGCCTTTTAAACCATTAAAGTTGCTTAAAATATTGGTATCAAAAGAATAGACTTTTTTCATTTTCTTACGATAATCTTTAATAGCAATATTAATAACCATATCTAATAAATCTTCATATTTTACGCCAACAGGTTCCCAAAGGTAAAAAGAAAGAGATCCTGGAATAGTATTCGGTTCATTGATATAGACTTTCTTTTCTTCACGATCAATTAAATAATCAATACGACAAACTCCTGATAAATTTAATATACGAAAAACTTTTTTAGAAAGTTCAATAATTTCTTCCTTTAAAGAGTCGTCAATACGGGCTGGAATTACACGGCCTGTACTTGCCATTCCTTTGGAAGAAGACATTTTTCCTCCTCCAAGATATTTATCTTTATAGGATAGAATTTCATCACTTCCCATAACTTCTTCAATAGCACTTACACTACATTCTTCATAATTTCCAATAACACTTGCATTTACTTCTATTAAATTAGAAACAGCTTTTTCAATAACAATTTTAGTATCATACTTCATCGCTTCTAAAATAGCATCGTCCAATTTTTCTAGACTTTTTACAATTTCAATTCCAACACTACTTCCAAGAGTCGCTGGCTTTACAACTACAGGAAAACCTAATTCTTGTACCTTTTTTTCAATATCCGCTTTATTTAAAGTGTATTCATTATCAAAAAACCATATATAAGAAACAATCGGTAGATTATTGCTTTCAAAAACTTGTTTCATAATAACCTTGTCTTGTCCAAGGGCACTTCCTATTACATGACTTCCTACATAAGGAATTCCTAAATTTTCTAAAAATCCTTGGATGGTTCCATCCTCTACATTGTTTCCATGAACAATTGGAAACATAATATCAATGTCTGTAATGATTTTTTTAAAAAATCCTAATGATTGTGCGAAACATTTTCCTTCTTTGTGAAAAAGAACACATTTCTTCGCATATCGTTTTAACAAATCCATATCTTTGTAAAGATTAATGTCCATAAGCATTTTCCCACAATAGATAGTACGATCTTTTGCAATATAAAAAGGAATAATATCATATTTTTCTTGGTTCATATGATTCATAGCTTGTACAGCACTAATCACACTTACTTCATGTTCAACGGTATTTCCTCCAAATATAACTCCTACTTTTATTTTCATATTCTACCTCACTAACTTTCTAAAAAATTATTTACGATACTGACCGTTTGACCAATTCGTTCTAAGTATGCGTAATGGGTACAGCCTTCGTAAACAATAACTGCTGAATCCACAATCATCTTTTCTAATTCATAGGCTCTTTTTATAGGAACCATTTTATCCTCGTCTCCCCAAATCAAAATAGTTGGACAATGGATCTTTTTGGCATCCTCACTCACATCTAAATTAACATGTTTAACAAGAATCTGTCGCATTTTTTCGGATGCATTTTTGTAATCTGTAGATCCCATATGTTTTTTTGCGAATTTCTCAAAACGTTTCATAAACGGAATTTGTTTCATTTTTTTTAACATTTTAATTTTAAGAGAATCTGCTTTTTTTTCTCCGCAATATGGACTTCCGAGAAGAATTAATTTTTTTACATGATAGCGACTTGCATAAACCATCGCAATTTTTCCTCCAAAAGAATGTCCAATAAAAGAAACGACTTTTAAATTCAAATGTTCTATAGTGGATTTTACCGCTTCTACATACTCATATATCGTCCATACTTCTTTAGGTTCTTCGCTTTTTCCAAATCCAGGTAAGTCGATGAGTAATATATTATGTCTTTTCCGAAGAGGGTTCGCAATAGGTTCCATCATTTGGATATTTTGCCCCCATCCATGTAAAAGAACAACTGTATCCTTTTCATTATTATCATAATATTCATAATGTATATTCACGTTTTTTACGATTAAGTTCATCTCATCACCTTATTTATTATAACATTTCCTCTTTTTTATCCAAAGTATTTTTGCAGATTCTTCCAGTGATTTTTTGTTTTTTACAAAAATAGACAACTCCTATACCCAAAAGAAAAATAAAAATTTGCATATAAAAAGGAATTTTTTCTAAAATAGGATTTCCTATAAAGAAAAAACCATTTAAAAAACAATGAAGAAAAATAGAAATTTTTATGTTTTGCGTCTTTATATACACATAGTTCAAAAAACTTCCTACGGCAAAAGCATATAGCATTTGTAAAATATCACCATGCATTATACTAAAACAAAAACTGGTTATAAACATCGCTTTATATAAAGAAACTTTCTTTTTTAAACGTTCAAAAACAATTCCTCGAAAAAGATATTCTTCTAAAATAGGTCCTAAGAAAACCGTTGATAAAAGAAGTTCCCAAACGATTTCTTGATTCCTATAACGATTACTTAAAGAAAAAAGATGATTGATCCCACTATTTAAAAAATGAACAAGAAGTGCAATGCTTAAAATTTCTAGTATTAGTATTGGTAAAATAGAATAATTTATGCTTTTGGATTTTATTTTTTGTTTTTTATAAATTTTTTTAAAAATTGGATAAAAGATGATAAAAGATAGGATCCCTATCCAAATTACATTTTCTTTTAAAAATAAAGATAATGCATTTTCATACAACTCACTACCTACTTCATAATTGGTACGCATTGTAAAAAAAGCAGAAAAAATGGTTGTTATAAAAAATTGGCCAATTAAAAATACAATTGGCCATATAACTATATTGCGATATTTCACTATTTTTTATCTTTCAACATTTCGCTGATTGTCGTACCAATTGTCGCAATATTTTGTAAATTTGAAGGAACAATAATTTTTGTAGATTGTCCGTTTGCGAGATTTGAAAGAGCCTCTAAACCTTTTAAAGTTAATACAGATTCATCAGCTTTAGCTTCTTTTAAAAGACGTATTCCTTCGGCTTCAGCCTGTCTTAGTTTTAGGATAGCTTCCGCTTCTCCTTCTGCTTTTTTAATTTTAGAAAGCATTTCGGCTTCCGCTCTTAAAATAGAACTTTCTTTTTCTCCTTCTGCAATGAGGATACTTGATTTTTTTTCTCCTTCTGCTTGCAGAATTTTTTCTCTTCTTTCACGCTCTGCACGCATTTGTTTTTCCATCGCTTCTTGAATATCTCTTGGTGGAATAATATTTTTTACTTCTACACGGTTTACTTTAATTCCCCAAGGATCTGTTGCTTCGTCTAAAATGGAACGCATTTTGGAATTGATGATATCACGTGAAGTAAGTGTTTGGTCAAGTTCCAATTCTCCTATAATATTACGAAGTGTTGTTGCTGTTAAATTTTCAATTGCGTTAATTGGATGATCTACTCCATATGTATAAAGTTTTGGGTCTGTAATTTGAAAATATACAACTGTATCGATTTGCATTGTTACATTATCTTTTGTAATAACAGGTTGTGGGGCGAAATCTTTTACAATTTCTTTTAAAGTAATTTCTCCTGCAACACGATATAAAAAAGGAATTTTAAAATGGAGTCCATGATGCCAGGTTGCATAATAAGAACCAATTCGTTCAATTACATATGCTTTTGATTGTGATACTACTTTGACATTAGGAATTACTAAAATTCCTACTAAAAATAAAATAATTAAAAACCATTCCATATTTATTCCTCCACTTTCTCTACTTTTAATTTTACACTATTCTGTTCTAGAACTCGAATCAGTGTATCTTTTTTTAACTCTGTATCGGCATAAGCGGTCCATTTTTTCCCATCTACTTTTACTTCTCCTGTTTTGTTTTTTAAAATGTCTTCTGTTACAGTTCCTTTCATACCTAAAATACGATCTAGGTTGGTTGGTACATTTTTGTTTTTTAAAAATTTTTTTATAAAAGGTTTGGTTAGTAGTAATAAAATGGTACCCAAAATAGCAAAAGTTCCTACTTGTATCATATAGCTATCTGTAAAATTAGTTAGAATCAGGGCTACAATCGCACTAATGACATACCAAATGGTTGTCAAATTTATGGTCATAATTTCAATTAATGTTAAAAATATAACAATTCCAATCCAAATATAAAACATATTATCACCTATATTCATTATACTAAAACATTCGATAAAAAACAACAAAAAACTACGTTTTTCGTAGTTTTAGGAATTTTCTTCATAGGTTATGGAAGGATATTTTTGGGTTAAATGTTCAAGTTCACTTTCTTTTGCGTATAATTTCACACTAATTAATTTAATCCCTTCTGTATAAGCAATAATATAATCTCCTTGATAAGGAAGATTTTTTAAAGTTTCTAAATACTTTTTGGTGAAATCCTTTATGTTTTGATCGATTTGTTCCTTTTGAAAAAGATATTCTTTTTTTAAGAATTTCTTTTCATAAAGAGGATTGATATACGGTGTGATAGAAAGAATTTCAAAAGAAGAAAAAAGATCTATAAAGTTAGTCGTTCGAATATTTTCTTCTTCTAAGTGAACTTCATATAAATGGTAGTCCTCTATCTCTCCAAAAGTTTTTAATGTTTCTTGCTTTTGGGGATAGAAAAAAAAGAAAAGAAGAAAAAATGTTATTATTAAAAAGATTTTTTTCATACCATCACCTGTTATTAACATGGCAAGAATAGAAAAAAATACACCTTTAAATTATTATATTTTTTTTATGTTTTCTTTTTTGAACAATAACTTTTCATTTTTTTTATACTTATAATAAGAAATAAAATACCTGTTAAAAAGAAAAGAATAGAAAATCCTATATTTTTTGGAAGAAGTACAATACCTAAAAAGAAAAGAAGTCCTATTACAAATATAAATAAAAGAACAATTATCGCCCATAAAGGATAACGAATCCATTTACTAATTTTTTTATTCTCTACTAAAAGGGTAACCCCTTCTACTAACAATTCCAAAAGAAATTCTAAAATAAACTCCACAAGTCCTCCTTTTTAATGAAAATATTTGATTTGAAAGACAGTTTTTTGTGGACTCGATTCTACTTTAATCGTTCCATTATCTTTTTCAATAATTGTTTTAGCTAGAGCAAGACCAATACCAACACTCTCAGAAGTGGCGTTTTTTCCTTTATAAAAACGCTTAAAAAAATGAGGAAGATCCTTTTTATCGATCCCAATTACATGATCTTCTACAAAAATAATAGAATAAACTTGATTTTGTTGCCAGCTTACGGTTACTTCTTGTCCACTTGTTGAATGTTCAATGGCATTTTTAATAATATTCGTTAAGGCTTCTACTTGCCATTTTAAATCACAGAAAATCTCTTCTCTTTCTTCTCCTATTGTTTTTATTTCTATGTTTTTTAAATCACATAAAGTAGCAACTTTTTTTGTTGCTTCTTCTACAATTCTTTTTAAAGAAACTTTTTCTTTTGTGAAAAGAGTTGTATTTGCATCAAATTTGGCCAGTTTTAGTAAGCTTTGTACTAAAAAATGAATATTCGTAATTTCCCTTTTTATATCTCGAATAAAATCCTCTCGAGTAGCAGAATCCATATTGGGATCGTCAATAAGATCGTCTAATATAATTAAAATAGAAGTTAGTGGTGTTTTTAATTGATGTGAAATATCGGATAAAGAATTTTTTAAATTAATTTTATCTTTTTTGGAGTTTTCACTTTGTTCTTTTAACATAATGGTTGTTTTATATATTTCTTGCTTTAAAATCGATAAAGATCGGAAGAGCACACGTCTGAACTCCAGTCACCCAATTCTATCTCGTA
>CAMSXY010000046.1 GCA_947065955.1 uncultured Caryophanales bacterium
CAGATGGAAATAAAAGATATGTAGGCGTAAATCCTGATAATTATGTAAAATTTAACAATGAATTATGGAGAATTATTGGAGTTTTTAATGGACAAGCTAAAATAATAAGAAAAGAACCATACTCTACAAGGATCGAATGGGATAAAGACTCGACTAATGGAGGACATGGAAAATATGGGAATAATAATTGGGCTTTTTCTACCCTACAAGTGGAACTTAATAGCACATTTTTAAATAGTATAGAAAATGCTAGTAAACCTTATATAGATAGCACCCATATTTGGCAACTTGGTGGTAACGTAATTTCTGAAAATGAATGGACACGAAAACAATTATATAGTCAAGAAAGACAAGAACAAGCTTATGGAGATAACCCAATAACATGGGAGGGAACCATTGGACTTATATACCCTTCTGATTATGGATATAGTACAGATAGCTTATCTTCTTGTATAAACACAACCATGTATAAATGGTATTTAGAAGAAAATATGACTTGTAAAAACAATAGTTGGTTATATAATGATTCTTATCTACATTGGACAATCACTGTAGATGCTAGAAATCAAGTGAGTGGATTTTTAATAGGAGAAACAGGAAATGTTGGAGGAGCGTATGTAAACACACAACAAGGAGCCTATCCGACCCTTTATTTAAAGTCTATCGTAAAAATAATAGGAGGAAACGGAACAATCCAAGATCCTTATCTTCTCCGTATTGAAAATATATAAAAAATAACTTTTCTATTAAAAAAGACTTTAAAAAAAGTCTTTTTTTACAATTTGTGGGAATAAAACATTTATTTTAGATGGAATATGGTATAATAAAAATAGAAAAGAGGTAAGTATGGAGGAAATTATTGGATGCCATGTATCTTTCAGGAAGGATACAGGTCTTTTAGGTTCTTTAGAAGAAGCACTTTCTTATGGAGCCAACACATTTATGTTTTATACAGGTGCACCACAAAATACAATAAGATTTCCAATTCAAGTAAATCAAACCCTTTTAGCATACGAAAAAATGAAAGAAAAAGGAATTTCCTTGAACAATATTATCGTACATGCACCCTATATTATCAATTTAGCAAATAAAAAAAATCAAGAATTTGGAGTTCGTTTCTTAAAAGAAGAATTAAACCGAGTAGAAAATCTTGGAATATCCAAACTTGTTCTTCATCCAGGAAGCCATGTAGGTGTTGGAAGTGAAGAAGGAATAAAAAATATTATTGATTCTCTAAATCAAGTTTTAAGCACACCTACATCCGTAAAAATATGTTTAGAAACAATGGCTGGGAAGGGAAGCGAAATTGGAAAAACATTTGAAGAAATTAAAGCTATTATTAAGGGGTGTATAAAGGAAGAGCAAATTATGGTTTGCCTTGATACCTGCCATATTCATGATGCAGGGTACGATTTAAAAGATATTGATCATCTTTTAGATACATTTGACCAAACCATAGGCCTATCAAAGCTTGCTTGCATACACATCAATGATAGTAAAAATGAACCCTTCAGCCATAAAGACCGTCATGAAAATATAGGATATGGATATATTGGTTTTGAGACCTTATTACCTTTTTTATATCATGAAAAATTAAAAGGCATTCCTAAAATATTAGAAACGCCCTATGTAATGGATAATAAAAATTCTTATCCACCTTATTTATTTGAAATTGCTATGTTAAAAGAAAAAAAGTTCTCAAAAACTTTATTAGAAGATATTAAAAAACATTATAGAAAAGATTGATATTTTTGTTTATAAAATTGATATAAAGAAATCATTTTTGTATAAGTATCTCCATTTAGATTTTCTTTTGATTTTTGAAAAAGCAAAGTAGGATCTCCAAAAAGAAGTGTTCTCCAATTTTCCTTGATATTAAAATAAATAAAATCAGCTTCCTCTTTACTTAAAAAAATTTGATTTGCACTTGCAAATTTAATTACATCTTCCACAGTAAGTTTTCGGATGTAATTTTCAATCCATAATTCTTTCATTTGTCACCTCTTTTTATTATATGAATAAATGAGAAGAATAATAATAGAATATAACTAGGAGTGATCATATGTATAAAAAAATAGAATTACCCTATACTTCTTTAGAACCCTATATTAGTGATGAAACATTAAATCTTCATTATGGAAAACATTACCTATCTTATTTAGAACGTCTTAATAAAATGGCTGGAAATCTAAATGAATCCAAAGAACAGATTGTTCTTCATATAGCCGATTTTCCCTCTGTGATTCAAGACGATTTATTGTATCAAGTAGGTGGTGTTTTAAATCATGAATTATACTTCCAGAATATGGCACCTAAAAAAACACCTTTAAAAGGGGAATTAAAAGAAAAAATTATAAAAAAATATGGTAGTGAAGAAAATTTTATAGAAAGCTTTCAAAAAGAAAGTAAAAAATTGGTTGGAAGTGGTTACACATTCTTAGTTATAAAAAAAGATGGCGATATAGATATCCTTAATTTAAGTAATCAAGATACTCCCTATTCTTATGGAATGATTCCAATAATGGCATTGGATTTGTGGGAACATGCTTATTATTTAGATTATAAAAACGATCGAAATCTCTACATTCATAACTTTTTTCAAATTGTTGATTTTGATTATATAAGTAATCTTTATGATGAAAAAAAACAACAAAACTTATAAGAAAAAATATTATAAAAAGAAACGAAATATTGAACAAACGATTGAAAAAAGATATGTAGTTATTATTGTACTTATTATTCTTTTATTATTTTTTATGGCTAGTTATTTATTTGTTATACAAGTTTTAAGACAAGACTTTTATAAAGAAAAAGTAGATCGCTTAAATTTAACTTATGTTTATGGAGAAAGTGCTCCACGAGGTCGAATTTATGATCGAAATGGAAAATTAATTGTAGATAATACTCCCATAAAAGTAATTTATTATAAAAAACCAGTAGGAATTACTACAAAAGAAGAGATTTCTCTTGCTTATAAAGTAGCCGATTTAATTTCCGTAGCCTATGAAAAACTTTATATTACCAATTTAAAAGAATTTTGGATTGTAAATCATAAAGAGGAAGCAAATCTTAAAATTACAAGTCAAGAGTGGAGAGAATATGAAGAAAGAAAACTAACTGCAGGAGATATTCAAAAATTAAAAATAGAACGAATTACAGAAGAAGAGCTAGAAGAGTATGATATTCGAGATAAAAAAGCCGCCTATATTTATTATTTAATGAATACAGGATATTCTTATTCCGAAAAAATTATTAAAGATGAAAATGTTACGGATGCAGAATATGCCATCATTGCAGAAAGTATTGGAGAATTAAGAGGATTTAATACAAGATTAGACTGGGAGCGTAGTTATCTTTATGGAGATACCTTTAGGACGCTTTTAGGAAGTGTTTCTACAAGCAAAAGCGGAATTCCCTATGAATTAAAAGACTATTATCTTTCTATGGGATATAGTCTAAATGATCGTGTTGGGACAAGTTATCTAGAGTATCAATACGAATCGGTTTTAAAAGGGGAAAAAAATAAATACCAAGTTTTAGAAGATGGAAGTTATAAACTTGTGAGCGAAGGAAAAAGAGGTAACGATATTGTTCTTACTATTGATATAGAACTTCAAAAGGAAGTAGAAGAAATTATTATGAAACATCTCGTTGAAGCTCAAAAGGAAAGAGCCGCTCGTTATTATAACCATTCCTTTGTTATTATTACAGATCCAAAGACAGGAGAAATTTTAGCTATGGCGGGAAAGCAACTAGTCAAAACAGAGGATGGATATGAATTTTATGATTACACCCCAGGTATTGTAACCTCCCCAGTAACCGTAGGTTCTTCTATTAAAGGTGCTTCCCATATTGTAGGTTATAATACAGGTGCTTTAAAAATAGGAGAAGTAAGACAAGATTTTTGTATTAAAATTGCCTCTACTCCCAAAAAATGTTCCTTAGCAAAATTAGGCTCTATCAACGATTTAGGAGCGCTAAAAGCGTCTTCTAATTCTTATCAGTATCAAACAGCTATTAAAGTTGGAAAAGGTGTTTATAGATATGATAAACCTCTACCTTTAGATCCAGAAGCTTTTAATATCTATCGTTCCATATTTGCAGAATTTGGCCTTGGCGTAAAAACCGAAATTGATTTACCTGTTGAAAGTCTTGGATTTAAAGGAGAAAGCACACTACCAGGTTATCTTTTAGATTTTTCTATTGGACAGTATGATACCTATACTCCGATACAACTTTCCCAATATATTAATACGATAGCCAATAATGGAACCCGCTTAGCACCACGTCTTTTAAAAGAAGTATATGCTCCAACAAAAGATGGACTTACAAATCTTTTAGAAAAAACAGAAGTACATGTTTTAAATCAAGTAAATACAGAAGAAAAATATATGAAACGTGTGCAAGAAGGTTTTTATCAAGTAATGCATGGAGGAACAGGTTCCAGTTATATTCCATGGGAATATAAAGCAGCTGGCAAAACAGGAACAAGTCAGAGTTTCTTAGATACAGATTTAGATGGAAATATTGATACAGAAACCCTTTCAAGTACCTTTGTTGGTTATTATCCTTATGATAATCCAAAAGTTACTTTTACCGTTATTTCACCGAATATCGGCTATGCGATAAACGGAGTTAATTATAAATCTTATATTAACCAAAGAATAACGTATGATGTAACCAAAAAATATGCAGAAATGTATCCATAAAGTGTTAGAATAAGTGTAAGTTTCGAAATTTCCTCAAAAAGTACTTTTCATTTGTTTAAGATTTTGTTATAATTTATGTTAGATTTATTGAAGGAGGAGAATTTATGGCAAAAAAAGGTGAGGCTAGAGAAAGAATCACGCTTCAATGTTCAGAGTGTAAAAATGAAAACTATCGTACACAAAAAAATAAAAAAAATACGACGGAACGTTTAGAATTAAAGAAATATTGTTCAAACTGTAAACAAACTACTGTACACAAAGAAAAAAAATAATAAGTAGAAGGGAGATAACGCATGTTTAATATCAATGATATCAAAAATGGAATGACTTTCCTTTTTGAAGGAAACATTTATTTAGTACTTGAATTTTTACATGTAAAACCTGGAAAAGGAGCTGCTTTTGTAAAAGCAAAATTAAAGAACTTACGTACAGGTTCTATTGTGGAAAAAACATTTAACACAAGTATTAAATTGGAAAAAGCTATGATCAGTAAACAAAATATGCAATATCTATATGGAAGTGAGAGTTCCTATAATTTTATGAATATGGAAACTTACGAACAAATTGAACTTTCTAAAGATCAAATAGGAAGTGACGCTAAATATTTAAAAGAAGGTATTAATGTAGATGTTACCTTTTATGAAGGAGAACTTTTAGGATTAAGTTTACCTGATAAAATTGAATATGTAGTAGCTCATACAGAACCAGCTGTAAAAGGAAATACAACGAATAACGCCCAAAAAGAAGCAGAACTTGAAAATGGTTTAGTTGTTCGTGTCCCTCTTTTTATTGAAGAAGGAGAAAAAATCCTTGTTACAACAGAAGATGGAAAATATTCTTCAAGAGCATAATTTTTAAGTAAGAATATTCAAATTAGTTCTATTTTTATTGACAAAAACATAGTTTATCAGTATAATCATAGTAATGAAAAGGAAAGAAGAAGAACTCACTTCTCACCTGAGAGTAGAAAACTCTAGGTTAATGCCTATAAAATGAAACAGTAAATGGGTAAGTGGGTACTTTGTACGCACTTTTTCTATGAAAAAATTTGGAGGTGTTTTTTTATAGCAAGTAAAGAAAAAAGTTTATTTGTTAATGAACAAATAAGAGCAAAAGAGGTCATGGTGATTGGCCCAAATGGGGAGCAATTAGGAGTAAAGGATTTAAAAGATGCACTTACTCTTGCAGGGTATGCGGGTTTTGATTTAGTACAAATCAATCAAAATGCAACCCCACCTGTATGTAAGATCATGGATTATAATAAATTCAAATATGAAAACAAAAAAAAGCAAAAAGAAAATATGAAAAAACAAAGAGAAAGCAACTTAGAAATGAAAGAATATCGTCTTTCTGTTACCATTGATGTTCATGATTTTAACACAAGAGTTATAAATTCTAAAAAATATTTAGAAAAAGGTCACAAAATAAAAGTAACCATACGTTTTAAAGGAAGAGAACTTGCTCATCCAGAACTTGGAAAAGATGTCCTTGTTCGTTTTGCAAGTGCCCTTGAAGATATCGCAGAGGTAGAATTAAAACCTTCTTTAGAGGGACGCTTTATGACCATGATATTGATGCCAAAAAAAGAGAAATAGGAGGAAGAATATGCCAAAGTTAAAAACACATAAAGGAACTAAAAAAGTATGTAATGTAAGACCTGGTGGTTCTATTAAAATAGGAAAACCAGGCAGTAGACATAACACTGGAAAGAAAAATGCAAGTTTTAATCAAGGATGCAGAAATGGATCTACTTTAAGTAATGCAGATTATAAAAGAATTAAAGATATACTATAATTAGGAGGAATATATGACAAGAGTTAAAGGTGGTACAATTCATCGTGCCCGTCGTAAAAAAGTTTTGAATGAAGCAAAAGGATATTTTGGAAGTAAACATAGATTATATAAAACCGCAAAAGAACAAGTAATGCATTCAGGTGCTTATGCATACCGTGATAGAAAACAAAAGAAAAGAGATTTCAGAAAATTATGGATTACACGTATTAATGCAGCTTGTCGTGAAAACGAAATTAGTTATTCGAAATTTATCAATGGTCTTAATTTAGCTGGGGTTACTATTAACCGTAAAATGTTAAGCGAAATTGCAATTGATAATAAAGAAGCTTTTAAAGAATTAGTGGATACAGCTAAAAAAGCTTTAGAAGGATCTAAAAAAGAAAGTCAAAAAACTTCTACGACTTTAGAAGTTTCTGAAGAAAAAACAGAAATGGATAAATTGACAGTTGCAGAACTAAGAGATCTTGCAAAAGAAAAAGGTGTAGAAGGATACTCTACAATGAAAAAGGCAGATCTATTAGAAGTTTTAAAATAATTTTATTAAGCAAGAAAACTTTCTTATTAAGGAACATGATTTTTAAAATCAAGTTCCTTTTTTATGTTATGGAAAATAAAAAAAATTGTTATTATTGAATAGTTTACACTAAAAATAATAATGTTATAATTTTATTGACTTTTTGTATTTCCAATGGGATAATAGTATAAATATGCTAGAAGTATACCATAATGGAAGTAGGAGAGGAATTATATGAAACAAAGAAAACAAGGTTTTACTTTAATTGAATTATTAGCGGTGATTGTAATACTAGGTATTATCGCAGTTATTGCAGTACCTATGGTTCAAGGAGTTATTGAACAAAGTAGGTTTGGAGCTTTTAAAGCAAGCACTTTAAGTCTTTTTCAGGCTTATACAAATTATGAAGCTGAACATGGTTTTGAGATAAAGGATGAAATTAATATCTTTGATTTGGATATAACCAATAAAAGTACGTTTCTTTCAGGAGAAATTTATCGAAAAGAAGATTCTATTAAAGTTGAAAATGTAAGTAATGGAAGATATTGTGCGAGTGGAACTCAAGAAAATCTAAAAATTGTAGAGGGAACTTGTGATTTATTGGATGAAACACCGCCAAAGATACTAAGTGTTACAACAGAAGTAACTACTAATTCTATAAAACTTTATACTAGTTACTTAGAGGAAGAAAGTTTTATAAGTAAACATGAGTACCGAATTGTGAGGGAAAATGAGGATATCGAAAATGCAACCTGGGTGAGTGGAGATAGTTTAACTGAAAATCTATCTACGAAGACATTTTCAGGGTTAGAACAAGGAGTCAAGTATAAGATACAAGTAAGATTAACCAATACAGCTTTAGAAAATAATGTATCGGAAATCTATGAATTAGAAGTATCCACTTTCGTTTTAGGAAAACCAGTGATAACTCTATTAACAAGTAAAGAATATGCAACAAGGAAGGAAGTCAAAATAACGTATCCAGAAGGGGAAGAATTTACGTATGAATATAGTTTAGATGGGGAAATTTGGATTTCTACAAATGAAAATGAAAAAACAATTGTAGTGGAAGAAAATACAACTGTAAGGGCAAGGGTAAGTGATGGAATAAATGTTGTTTATGCGAATCCTTTAACAATTAGTGGAATTGATAAA
>CAMSXY010000047.1 GCA_947065955.1 uncultured Caryophanales bacterium
AGACTTGGGTGACTGGAGTTCAGACGTGTGCTCTTCCGATCTTATTTTTCCACCTAATTATGAACTTAGAATGGCAATCATTGATAAAAAAATTGAAGGGCATGGAATTACCAGCGTTTTTCCACAGGAAGTTAAAGAATACATCGCAAATAACTGTACAACAGATATTCGAAGATTGGAAGGAGCTTTAACACGCGTTTTCGCATACGCGACTATAATGAACCAATCCAATATTACTTTGGAACTTGCTATAGACGCTTTAAAAGATACTTTTTCCACAAGTGTTATTACTAAAAATAAAGCAGAAAAAGTTATGCAAGTGGTGGCAGATCACTATAATCTATCCATTGAGGATTTAAAAGGGAAAAAAAGAAATAGTTCTATTTCTATGCCACGACAAATTGCCATGTATATCTGTAGAATCTATGTTGAGGAAACGCTTCCTAAAATCGGAAGTATTTTTGGTGGAAAAGATCATACTACCGTTATGCATTCTGTCAATAAGATTAAAACAGAGGTTCAAAAAGACAAAAATTTGGAAGCAGAAATTCAAAAAATATTAGACAAATTAAAATAATATTGTGGAAAAAGCACGTTATTAACAAAATTTTTCACAATGGATTTGTAAAGTTTACCATTTAAAAATAATACTTTACAAAAGTTTTCCACACAATCCACATCTATAATAATAATATATATATTAAAAATATAATAAATAAGGAGTGAATTTATGAAAATTTCTATCAAACAAAATATATTAATGGAACATTTAAATTATGCTATAAAGGGAATATCTTCTAAAAATATTCGACCTATATTAAATTGTATTAAATTTGAATTAACAAAAGATGGTTTATATCTTTTAAGTACAGATAATGACATTGCTATTAAAACATTTATTCATAAAAAAGATATTGATAATATCGATACCTGTGGAGAAATTGTAGTTTCTGGGAAATATATTTATGATATTGTAAAAAAATTACCCAATGATATTATTCATATTGAAACTCTAGATAATTCCAAAATTTGTATTAGTGCATTAAATTCTACTTTTTATCTAAATTGTAATAATGTTCAAGATTTCCCAGATTTAGAATTAGAAGAAAGTAAAAATCCAATTATTTTAAATAAAGGACTTTTTAAAAATATTATTAATCAAACAGCTTTTGCTTCTTCCAATCAAGAATCAAGACCCGTTCTTACAGGAATCAATTTTAAAATTGAAAATAACATTATGGAATGTACAGCAACTGATTCTTATCGTTTAGCTAAAAAAGTTTTAGAATTAAATACAACTGTTTCGGAACAAATCAATATTATTATCCCAACTAAAAATCTTTTAGAGTTGACTCGTTTATTTTTAGAAGAAGAGGAAAACTTAGAAATTCATATCTTTACCAATAAAATTATTTTTAAATTTGCCTCTATTGTTATGTTATCTAGATTAATTAATGGAGAATATCCAGATACTTCAAAACTGATTCCAAAAGAATATTTATTAACTATGAAAGTTCCTCTTAATGAATTTTATAGTGCTATCGATCGAGCTTCTTTACTTACTAATGAAGAAGATAAAAATACAATAAAATTAGAAAGTAAGGGAAGTTCAATCCTTTTATCTAGTAATATTCCAGAAATTGGGAATGTAGAAGAAAAACTTTCCGTTGTTAAAAATAATTCGGAAGAAATAAAAATTGCTTTTTCCTCTAAATATATGATGGATGCTTTAAAAGCTTTAGACTGTGAAGAAATTGAAATTATGTTCAATGGAGAAATTAAACCTATTATTATTAAAAATCCAGAAACTGATAATTTGATTCAATTAATTGTTCCAATTCGTACCTACTAATTGTCCAAAAGGACAATTTTTTTTCTTTCGACATAAATAGCAAAATTTCGACAAAATAATAGTGTATAAAGGATAATGTAGGGAGGTGTTAGCTTTATGTTATTTAAGGAGTATGAAATTAATAATGAAACATTAGTAATCATTCCAAGTGATAAAAAAAACTGTAAAAGTTATGAAACAACACAAGAAGTACACATTGAAAAAAATCCAATTGATATTATTAATGAAAGTTGTAAATCTTTCGGTAGTTCTTATATTGGTCGATCAGAAGGTTCTAAAAGTCTTTTAAATATTAATTATAAGGTTCCTATTATTATTGAAGAAGTTAGTGAGATGATTTTTTTCCCCACAACTTCTCCTAGAAATCCTAGATGTTGTTGGGTTTCTTTAAATCATATAAAACATTATGAAAGACAAGAAGAAAATACTAGAGTTTTTTTTGATAATAATACAAGTATTGTATTAGAAATATCCTATCAATCTTTTGCAAATCAATTTTATCGAGCAACTCGCTTGTTATTAATTTTAAAAACGAAAAAAAACTTATTAAAATAGGCAAATAATGCTTATTTTTTTATTTTATAGTTAATTTTATGGTATAATATAGGTATATGGATAGGTATACCTACTTGGAAAAATATTTGAGTATTGCCTAAAAAAGCAAAAAAGGAGATGGTTTATGATTTTAGAGGAAATGAAAATAAAAAATTTTCGAAATTACGATTCTCTAGAAATAAATCTTTCTCCTGGAATAAATATTCTTTACGGAAATAATGGTCAGGGAAAGACTAACTTATTAGAGAGTATTTATGTTTTAGGGCTTACGAAGTCTCATCGATCCTTTATTGATAATAATTTAATAAAAAAAAATGAAGTTATGAGTAAATTAGAGGGCAAAGTTAAAAAAAACTCCCTTTCTTCTCATTTAGAAATTATTTTAAATAAGTCTTCTAAAAAATTGAAACTTGATTGTAAAGATATTCATAAAGTAAGTGAATACATTTCACTGATGAATATTATCATTTTTTATCCAGAAGATTTAGAGCTTGTAAAAGCCTCTCCTGTTGTAAGAAGACGATTTTTAAATGTCGAAATTAGTCAAATAGATAGTGGGTATTTAGAATTAATCAATCAATATAATAAAGTTCTCAAAATAAGAAATACCTATTTAAAAGATCCAAAAAATAAAGAGTATTTATCTATTATTACTGACCATTTAATTGAAATCGCATCTAGTATTTATGTTATTCGTAAGAAATTTATTGATCGAATTAATGAATATATCGAACCTATTTTTTTTAATTTATCAACTCTTTCCAATTTTCAATTATTTTATAAAACTTCTATTGTTATAGACGATTTTAGAAAAGAACATATTAAAGAACTTTTAGAACAAAAATTTTTGGAAATGTACGATCAAGAATTGAAATATAAAATAACTTTAATAGGTCCTCATAAAGATGATATCGAATTTCAAATGAATGGAGAGAATATTAAAAATTATGGATCTCAAGGTCAACAAAGAATGGCTGTACTTGCTATAAAATTAAGCGAAATAGAAATTTTAAAAAAATATAAAAAAGAAAACCCCATATTACTTTTAGATGATGTTTTTAGTGAGTTAGATGATGAGAGAAAAAATAGTTTGCTCAATTATATTCAAGATGGGATTCAAACTATAATTACAACAACCGATTTAAAAAATATTAATAAAAGTATTTTAAAAAAAGCGAAAATTTTTAATGTACAAAGTGGGAAAATTATAGAAAAAGGTGAGTAAAATGGAACAAAAAGAACAACATTATGATGCTTCAGATATTCAAGTATTAGAAGGTTTAGAGGCTGTTAGGAAAAGACCAGGAATGTATATTGCATCAACCAGTTCAAGTGGGCTTCATCATTTAGTTTGGGAAATCGTAGATAATGCTATTGATGAGGCTTTGGCTGGTTATTGTGATGATATTGAAGTTATTATTAATAAAGATAATTCTGTAACTGTCAAAGATGATGGAAGAGGAATTCCTGTGGGTGTTCATAAAAAAACAGGTTTATCCACAGTAGAAACAGTTTATACAGTCTTACATGCAGGAGGAAAATTTGGTGGAGGAGGTTATAAGGTATCGGGTGGACTTCATGGTGTTGGAGCGAGTGTTGTAAATGCTTTAAGTAGCTGGGTTGAAGTAAAAGTATACCAAGATTCAAAAGTTCATTTTATTCGCTTTGAAAATGGAGGACATCCTGTAAAACCTTTAGAAGTTATTGATAGTTGTTCTAAAGAACGTACAGGAACTACGGTAACTTTTAAACCCGATCCTACTATTTTCCAAGAAACAACTGTTTTTGATTATGATATTTTAAGGACCCGTATTCGAGAATTAGCTTTTTTGAATAAAGGTTTACGCATTATTTTATGTGATGATCGTCCAGATGATGTGGCATCACGCAAAAAGGAAGAATTTACCTATCAGGGTGGAATTAGTGAATATGTGGAAATGTTGAACAAAAGTAAAGGATCTATTCACGATACTATAGTACATTTATTTGGGGAACAAAACGATATTTCCCTTGAAGTCGCTTTACAGTACAATTCTACTTATACACCAACAGTTTACTCATTTACTAATAATATACGTACACCAGAAGGCGGAACTCACGAAGATGGCGTTAAAAGGGCTCTAACTAGAATTATCACAAATTATGCTAAAAATCAAAAGTTAATGAAGGATGCCGATGAGCCTTTAAATGGAGATGATGTTCGTGAAGGAATTACAATGATCATTTCTTGTAAACATCCTGATCCTCAATTTGAAGGTCAAACTAAAACAAAGTTAGGAAACAGTGAAGTTCGTAAAATTGCGGATGATATTTTTAGTGAAGGATTTGAAAGATTTTTGATGGAAAATCCGTCAGAAGCAAAAGTTATTGTAGACAAGGCTATGATGGCTGCACGTGTTCGTGTTGCTGCTAAAAAAGCACGTGAATTAACGCGAAGAAAAACAGCTTTAGAAGTTTCTTCTCTTCCTGGTAAATTAGCCGATTGTTCTAGCAAAGATGCTAGTATTTGTGAAATTTATATTGTCGAGGGAGATTCCGCAGGTGGATCTGCTAAAACGGGTAGAGATTCTAAGACGCAAGCTATTCTTCCTTTACGTGGAAAAATTTTGAATGTTGAAAAGGCCAGATTAGATCGAATTTTTGCAAATGCAGAAATTCGTAGTATGATTACAGCTTTTGGAACAGGTATTGGTGAAGAATTTGATATTTCTAAATTGAGATACCATAAAATAATCATTATGACCGATGCCGATGTAGACGGATCCCATATACGTATTTTGCTCTTAACTTTCTTTTATCGTTATTTTAAACCATTAATTGAGGGAGGTTATATTTATGCTGCTCAGCCTCCACTTTATAAAGTAGAATATGGAAAAACGGAAAAATATGTATATTCTGAGGAGGAAAAAGATGAATATATAAAAACACTTGCAGATCCTACAAAAATGAAAATTAGTCGTTATAAAGGATTAGGTGAGATGGATGCAGAAGAATTATGGGATACTACTATGAATATTGAAAAAAGAATCTTACTTAAAATTACTTTAGATGATGCCATGTTGGCAGATCAGGTTCTTTCTGAATTAATGGGAGAAGAAGTGGAACCTCGTCGCGAATTTATTGAAAAAAATGCTGTTTTTGTACAGAATTTGGATATATAGGAGGTAGGCTAGAATGGATAAATTAAAAGATTTACCTTTTGCACATGAAATCCAAAATTCCTTTTTGGGTTATGCAATGAGTGTAATTGTTTCAAGAGCTCTTCCTGATGTAAGAGACGGTTTAAAACCAGTTCAAAGAAGAATTGTATATGGAATGAATGATATGGGAATTACGTCTTCTTCTGCTTATAAAAAAAGTGCCCGTATTGTTGGAGATGTTATGGGTAAGTATCATCCTCATGGAGATTCCAGCATTTATGATGCTTTAGTGCGAATGGCTCAAGAATTTTCCTATCGTTATATGTTAGTGGATGGCCATGGAAATTTTGGTTCAATGGACGGTGATGGAGCTGCTGCTATGCGTTATACAGAGGCTCGTATGTCTAAATTAAGTATGGAACTTGTAAGGGATATTAATAAAAATACGGTGTCTTTTATTCCCAATTATGATTCAACGGAAAAAGAACCAGAAGTTCTTCCATCACACTTTCCTAACCTTTTAGTAAATGGATCAACTGGTATTGCTGTTGGAATGGCTACGAATATTCCACCACATAACTTAAGTGAGGTTATTGATGGTCTTTGTGCCTTAATTGATAATCCAGATATTGAGATATGTGAATTAATGGAATATATAAAAGGACCAGACTTTCCAACAGGAGCTTCTATTTTAGGAAACAGTGGAATTCGAAAGGCTTATGAAACGGGAAAAGGAATTATTACTATTCGTTCTCGTGCTATTATTGAAGAATTGAAAAATGGAAAACCACAAATTACAATTACGGAAATTCCATATATGACCAATAAATCTGTTTTGGTAGAAAAAATAGCCGATTTAGCACGTGAAAAAATTATTGATGGAATAACAGATCTTCGTGATGAATCGAATCGTGATGGTGTTAAAATTGTTATTGAACTTCGTAAAGACTGTAGTGCTAATGTTGTTTTAAATAATTTATATAAGCATACTCCTTTACAATCAACTTATGGAATTAATTCTTTAGCCATTGTAGATAAAAAACCACAAATTCTTACATTAAAACAAATATTAGAAAAATATTTAGAACATCAAAAAATTGTTATTATTAATAGAACGCAATTCGATTTGGATCGTGCACAAGAAAGGGCTCATATACTCGAAGGATTAAAAATTGCTTTAGATAATATTGATGAAATTGTTCAATTATTGAAAAAAGCTTCTAATGATCAGGAAGCTAAAGAACAGCTCATGAGTCGTTTTCAGTTAACCGAAATCCAAGCACGTGCTATTCTTGAAATGAGACTTCGTCGATTAACTGGATTGGAACGTGAAAAAATTGAGGAAGAATTAGCGCAACTTATATTGAGTATTGCGGATTATAAAGATATCCTTGCTAATGATTATCGTGTTTTAAATATAATTAAAGAAGAATCTTTAGAAATTAAACAAAAATATGGTGATGAAAGACGTACAGAAATTGATATGTCAGCTATTGATTTTATCGAAGACGAATCTTTAATTCCAGTTGAAGATATTGTTATAACGTTAACTAATAAAGGATATATTAAACGAATGACAAGTGAAACTTACAAGACTCAAAATCGTGGTGGAGTAGGTATCAAAGGAATGAATACGAATGAGGAAGACTTTGTTGAAAATCTTTTATCTATGACAACACATGATTATTTAATGTTCTTTACAAATAGAGGAAAGGTATATCGAATGAAAGGATATGAAATACCTTTATTCAGTAGACAGTCCAAAGGAATTCCAATTATTAATTTATTGCCTTTAGAAAAAGATGAAGTTGTTCGAGTAATGCTTAAAATTTCATCTCAAGAGGATAATAAATATATTGTATTCTGTACTCAGAATGGGTTAGTGAAGAGAACTAATCTAAAAGAGTTTGAAAATATTCGTACAAATGGGAAGTTGGCAATAACTCTTCGAGATGATGATGAATTGATTTCTGTTAAAAAGACAACAGGAGAAAACGAAATTTTAATTGCTTCTTCTAATGGTAGAATGATTCGCTTTGATGAAAAAGAAATTCGTATTATGGGGCGAACGGCTTCTGGTGTTAAAGGAATTGATGTAGAAGATGGTAAATGTGTTGGCTGTGAAGTTGCAAAGAAAGATCAGGAGATATTAGTTGTCACAGAAAATGGATACGGAAAAAGAACGGATTTGGAAGAATATCGAATAACACACCGTGGAAGTAAAGGTGTTAAGGCACTTAATATTACTGAGAAAAATGGAAATATCATATCGTTTAAAACGGTTTATGGTGACGAAGATTTAATGATTATAACAGACAATGGAATAATTATAAGACTTTCTATATCACAAATTTCAACAACAGGAAGAGTGGCACAAGGAGTTAAGTTAATTAATTTGAAAACAGGTCAAAAAGTTAGTACTGTTGCTGTAATGAAAAAAGAAGAAACCGATAATACCGACGAAAGCATAATAGAAGAATAAAAAATGTTTCACGTGAAACATTTTTTTTATGTAAGTGATAGATTATATTTCAAACATAAAAAATAACTATGCGATTTAAAGGAGAGA
>CAMSXY010000048.1 GCA_947065955.1 uncultured Caryophanales bacterium
ATACGCGATAGACTTGGGTGACTGGAGTTCAGACGTGTGCTCGTCCGATCTCAGATATACCAAACATGTATTTTCCAGAAATTTCCTAATAGTAAGGAATAACTTCTCTTGTAATATCTGGAAAATACATTTTTGGTATATATGGGCTATCTTTATTTTTCTTGTAAAATTCTATTTCGTTTTTAAAATTGCTCTCATTACTTAAATTTGTACATATTCTAACTATATAATTATCTATTCTATAGTAGTATTTGTAAAACCAACTGTATTTTTCTAAATTGTATTTAAGCCATCCAAGCCTGTCAATTAAATTACCACAAAGGTACTATATCTTTGCTATTCGATAGGTTTGGTTTTGATATACGCAGCAATTAATTTTAAATATTATCAATTCTTTTTTGTGCAGATAACACATCTTCTAAACCTTTGTTAGTAAAATTTCTACTGTTGATATATTTTATATATTTTTCTAATGATTCTATGGCTCTCTTACTATATTCTATACCATAATCTTCTCTAATTTTAGAAATATAATATTCTGCAGCAAAAGCTGATGTTCCTCTTTTGTAAACATCTCCTGCCATCATTCTATCAAAACAATATATATACATTACCGCACTACTTGGATTCATTCCTTCATTAGCCATTATATCTGTCGCTTGTTGTTCTGATAATTGCTTTTCATATACTTGCTTTGAAACATCATATACTCTCTTTACCATTTCTCTGGTAATTGCTCTTTTTGTCATTACATCATTTTCTTTGATATTTTCTAAATCACATTCATAATATTTAGACAAAACTTCTAAATACGTAAGCGTATCATCTTGATCTCCCCAATGGCAAACAAACAAGTTAAATGAATCAGTTTTAACTTCTTTATAATCATAACCATGTTCAATATCTTCTTGGGTTAATTCTGATTTAAATAATAAATGCGAATGCATTTTTAACATTTTAAATTCTTCTGGAATTTCATCAAACGATTTTATTTCATTTGTATTAATATAATCGGCAAAAGTTTTCTTTATTAGTGTTTTATTATTAAAATATTCACCATTATATTTCCATTTATCTAAAGCATTAGGTTTATTGTCATCCTCTTTTGGAAATTCATCAGTATAATCTTCTGGTTGTTTTTCCACAAAATCTAATCCAAGTAACCTAACTTTATCGTATTCATTATTAAACTTAAAGTTCCATCTTTTAGCCATGAAATCCAACATATTCTTACCACGTTCTAATATTACTTCTGGATTCCATTCTTCATAATGGTTGACTTCAATTTCACTATGTGATCCTTTATAATATCTTTGTAATTTTTTATCTTCAAAAGAATTATTTTGTAATTTGATATTAATTCTTAATGATAGTGGTAATAGATTTCCCAAAGATCCATTTAAATATTTTCTTTGTTCTTCTGAATACATATCAAATCTACTTATCCAATATTCATCTGTTGGAGTTTGTGGATATACATGTTCAATTGATACTTTATCTTTTTCATCAGCCTTAAAGAAATCTTCAGGATATATCTTTTGAGGTGATTGATTATTATTCATTAAGTATGTTTCATATTCATATAAGAAATATCTAATTGTTGACCAACTATAATATCCTTTATAGTTTTTAAATAATCTTGAAATTGTACTTAATACAGTATTTACACTTAGTATATTATCTCTATTTAAATAATCTATATTATTTAATTCATTTATAACATATTTAATATCTTTCTCACCTTTAAATAGGCTATTAGCTAAATTATAATAGAAACTATTTTTGTATGTTGAGAAGTATCCAGATAATCTAAAATGCATAAATATAAATCTTTCAGTTGCTTTTAAATACTCTACTTTCTCTTCATTTGTTATATTATTCCTTGATAACACAACTGTTGTTAATGGTTTAAAATAAACAAAACCTAATCTATTAATTCTATCCAACCAAGATTTAATTTCATCATTAAAGGGTGACTGTTGTGGAAAATTCACATCATACCAATATGGTATTAAATTTTTCATACTATCAATATAATTTCCCACATCACCAATTGTTAATTTATCCTTAATTGATTTATCAACATAGTTTACAGTTTCTTCTACTGATTCCTCTATAAAAGCTTCTTCACTTATTTCATCATTGATATCTTCTAATTGTTCATTAAAATTAACTTTATCCAATATTCTTTTTTGTGTAAAATATTGTTTTAATAAGAAGTCACTATAATTGTCTTTTTTAGTTCTACTATATCCAAAATATATAATCCAATGAGCTTGTAGGAATTCATCATCACTTAAAGCTTTTTGTTTGTTTTTTCCTAAACATCCATATACAGTTTTCCATGTATCATTAATTTTGTTTCTTGTTGAAACTTTAACATCTTCTTCATTATTAAATAATGTTGTTAAATATATTAATCTGTTTTTTAATAACTCTAAATTTGATAATCTTTTTCCTCTATTGTTCATAGTTTCAAATGCTATAAACACATTAAAATCATCATCAATATTATATATATTAAACATTAACTTCTGTGTTAATTTAACAAATAATTGTTCTATTTCTTGAAGTCCATATTCTTTATATGTTTCTTCTAAAATATTAGCAAAAAATTCTTTAGCTTTCTCCAAATTTAAAGTGTAGAAGGTTTCTTGAATATCACCTGGAATATCAGCTTCTAATATTTTATATTTAAAAAATTCATAACTTGGATTATCTACCTCATATCCAAATTTAAAAGTCTTTAATTGCCCTTCTGAATCTGGTTTTACTATACATAAATAGCTTTTAATGATTTCACTTAAAGGTAAACTATTCATAAAAATATTTTCATATCTCTTACCTTTGTTTTCTGGTAGATTTTTATAAAATTTAACTATCTCATTTATCAATATAATAAAAGTAGTTAAACGTTGTTGACCATCAACAACATGATATGCAGAATATCCCCAGTTATTAATAAGCCATAACTCTTCAGTCCAATTTTTAGTTTCATCTTTATTTATCTTTCTTAAGGATATCATACCTGTATAATGTTCTTTAGCAATTGGAAGGTTAATAACATCTTCCCAAAATTCATTTAATTGTTGTTCTGTCCATGAATATCCTCTTTGATAATCAGGAATTCTAAATAATCTCTGATTAAATATATCTTGTAACGAATATAATTCTTTCATTTATTAATCTCCTAATTTTCAGAATACTTTCATTCAGCTTGTTTTAATACTTTATTAACTGCTTCCACACTTTTATTTGGCAGATAATTATATTTGATTAACAATTTTCTAATATTATTTCTAATTCTTGCTCTAGCATCCTCTCTTTTAAAGGCATCCAGAGTAATATTTTCGTTAATAATTTCAACTAATTCTTTTGCTATTTGTACAAGAACTTCATCTTGCATTAATTCTTTTATCTTTGAATCTGCACCTAATGTATCAAAGAAAGCTTTTCCTCTGGAGATAAGTCATATTCATTTCTATTAGCAATTTCTTTTTTTCAATTTAATCATTTCTTCGATGATCTTTTCCATATCTGCTATATCAGTTTTCTCATTATACATATCAACGATTTGATTGAATTTAGTAAAGAGTTTTTCTTGTAATATTAAGTTTATTTTTCCTATAGCACCAATTGTAGGTTTAATTGCTCTAGATAATATTTCCGCAGCTACTTTTTTATCTTTCATTTATTTCTAATTTATCTAACAATACATTAATACCTATAGCTTTTTGCATTTCTTCAGAATCTTTATTACCCAGTGTAATAATCATATTTACTACATCTTCATAATAAAAAAAAAATTCAAATTAGTAAAAATCTCTTATAAACAAAAGTATTCCCCTCTCTCGAGGGGAATTTCAGGGGGTTTGGTTAAGAATCTTCACATTCAACCGTAAAGATTCTTTGCGTGATATTATCACGCTATTATCATTATAGAGGAATATCCATAAATTGTCAACCTATTTATTAATCTAAGCTAGTGGACATTTCTACGATATTTCGAATTCTTTTATAATCTTCCTTTTCAAAATGCTTTTTTAAAAATTCTAAACTATCCTCTTTAGCTTTTAATAAAATCGGATAATCTTTTTTTACATTCGCAAGACCAAAACTCATATCCCCACTTTGCTTTTCTCCAAATAAGTCTCCACTTCCCCTTAAAAGAAAATCTTCTTCACTAATCTCAAAGCCATCTGTAGTTCTTTCCAAAATTTCCAACCTTTTTTTATCCAAATCGCTAATTAAAATACAATAGGATTCCAAGGCATTTCTTCCAACACGTCCTCGTAACTGATGTAATGTTGAAAGTCCAAAACGATAACTATCAAAAATAACTATCATTGTCGCATTTAAAACATCTACCCCTACTTCTACAACGGTTGTACTAATCAGAATCTGCGTTTCGTTTTTCTTAAACGAAGCCATAGCTTCTTCTTTTTCCTTATTATCCATTTTTCCATGTAAAACCCCTATCTTATAGTACTTACCAAATGCTTTTTCCATATTTTCTTTTAAGGTAACTACATTGGTTAAATCCACTTTGTCACTTTCTTCAATTAAAGGAGCGATTACATAAATTTGATGTTTTTTTTTCAATTGTTCTAACATCTTTGTTAAAATATCCTTCATATCTTTTGTCTTTCGAAGATAGGTTTTGACAGGGATCCTTCCATTGGGCATTGTTTTAATACTAGAAATATCCATATCTCCATATAAGGTAAGTGCGTACGTTCTTGGAATTGGAGTTGCACTCATGTATAAAATATCTGGAGTTAATCCTTTATTTTTCAGATTTCCCCTTTGATGAACTCCAAAACGATGTTGCTCATCTGTAATAACTAGACCTAAATTTTTATAAAGGACTTGTTCACTAATTAAAGCATGCGTTCCTATAACTACATCAATTTGTCCATTTTCTAATTTTTCATAAATAGCCCTTTTTTCTTTTACTTTCAATTTTCCTGTTAAAAGTTCAATTCGTAAATCCTCTTGTTCCATAATCTTTTTTAAATTAAAAAAATGTTGAGAAGCCAAAATTTCCGTTGGTGCCATTAATGCACTTTGATAGCCACTTAAATAATTCATATAAATCGCTAAAAAGGCAATAATTGTTTTCCCACTTCCTACATCTCCTTGTAAAAGGCGGTTCATTCTTTTTTCATTGGATAAATCTTGATAAATTTCTTCTACTGCTTTTTTTTGATCTTCCGTTAAGGAAAAAGGTAATGTTTTAATAAAAGAATTCAACCGTTCTTTACTTATAGTTCTTTTAATTCCAAAACGATTATTTTTTTTCTCTTTTAAATAATTCATTTCTAACATAAAAAGAAACAATTCTTCATACTTTATTCGATTTTCTGCCTTTTTAAGTAGTATTGCATCTTTAGGATTATGAATATGATAGATACTTTCTTTTCTATTTAAAAAATGATATTTTTCTTCTAAATATTCTGGAATATAACTTTCATAATTTCCAAGTTCTAAAGAGGAATTAATTAAAGTATGAATCTGTCCACCCGTAATTCCATAGATCGTGTGATATACAGGTTCAATCTTCGTCTCCATGATACTTTCCAACCTAATTTCTGCAGCAGTAATCGTTTGATGTTTTTTATCATATTTTCCAATCACTACAATTTTTTTACCAACTGTAAGCTTTGGTTTTAAAAAACCTCTATTAAAAATAATAACGGAAAAGAGTTGTTCTTCTGCCCTCAAACGGAAAGTCATTTTATCAAGTCTTCTATTAATAAAAAATAAAGTTGGGATATTTTCGATGTTTCCCTCTAAAACAACTTTTTCTTGATCTTTTAAATCTTCTATTTTCATCTTTTCAATAATATCATAGCGAAAAGGGTAATACTGAATTAAATCTTGTATATCTTTTATATTTAAACGGGTAAGAACCTTTTGTGTTTTAGGTCCAATTCCCTTAATGGTTTCTAAACTTTGCATATATCACCTTCTTTATTTATTTTACTCGAACATTTGTTTCTAGTCAAGATTTTTTTTAAAATAATAAAAAAAGACTTGACAAATAAGTCTTTTCCGGTTAGTATATACAGTACCAATTCGAATTAGGCGAATTGGTGCTAGTATCACACTAGCCAACCCCTTTTTATTCTTTTAAGAACAGTCTCAGGGGGCTGTTCTTTTTTTGGCGAATAACCTTTTTATTCTACTCTTTTATTATAATATACTCTTTTCTTATACACAAGAAAAAGGCCTTTTTCCTATTGTAAAGATGCGTAAAAAAAAATATATAGTAAATTATATATTTTTTTGTTTTTTTTATGACTATTCTTTAAAGTTTGAAATCATTTAAATAATCATCAATAGTCATCATTTTTTGATCTACGGTTTCTAAATTTATTTGACTTTTTTCTTCCTTTTCTTCTCTTGGATGTTCAAGGGTCTCCTTTTTCATTAATTCCTCTTTTTTAAATACACTTTTGATTCCTTTTTTAGAAAGTTGTGTACCTGTTGAATAACGATCCAAAATAGGTAATTCCGTTAATTTTAAATATGTTATTGTATCACTTTCGATTCCAACGATTTGTTTTGAAGGGCTAATAAATGTATTTTGAATAAAATAAGGATTTGTTTTAACATCTCGAATAAGGAGAATTCCTTTTCTTGCTCTTGACATAGGTTCAAATTCTGTTAGCTTAACTCTTTTTCCAGTTCCTTTGTCTGTAAATACACTTACATATTCCAATTGAGAGGAAAAAAGGTTCATAGAAATAACGCTATCTTCTTTTAATGTGATGGCTTTTACACCCGCTGCTTTAATTCCTACAACTGGAATTTCTTCTGTTTTATAACGAAGAGCGTACCCTCTTTTGGTTGTTAGGAAGACTTCATCTCCTATTTCATTTGTTACACTAATAACTTGATCATTTTCTTTTAATTTGATAGCACACATTGGTTTTGAATAACGTTGTACTTTGTATTCTTTTAAAGGTGTTCTTTTAATCATTCCAAGTTTTGTACAAGTGGTAATCATAGTATTTGTATCAAAATTTAAAACAGGTATGCTTGCAATAATTTTTTCTTCTGCTGAAATTTTAATAAGATTACTGATGTGTTTTCCTAATTCTTTCCATTTTAAATCTGGAAGTTCATATACTGGTATATATAAATAATTTCCAAGGTCTGTAAAGAGTAAAAGGGTATCTAGGGTGTTTAACTCATAAATTCCAATCGGATAATCGCCTTCTTTTACAAGAGGATCTTCCTCAGAAAAACTTCTTTTGGAAACTCTTTTTACGTATCCTTCTTTCGTGACGATTACGATGCAATCTTCTTTAGGTAACATCTCCGTTGTATCAATTTTGATTTCGGTTATTTCTTCCCTAATTTCTGTTTTTCTTGGTGTTGCATACTCTTTTTTTATATTTTTTAATTCTTCTTTCATTGTGGCTTTTAATTTTTCTTCATCGCTTAAAATAGCTTCTAACCCTTGAATAATTCGTTTTAAATTTCCTTGTTCATTGATAAACTCCGTAATATCAAAGTTCGTAAGACGATAAAGTTGTAATAAAACGATGGCTTCGGCTTGTTCTTCTGTAAATTGATATTCTACTTGTAGATTTTTTTGTGCATCTGCTTTATTTTTACTTGCTCGAATGGTTTTAATTACATCATCTAAAATAGAATTGGTTCGAATGTATCCTTCAATAATATGAAGTCTTTTTTTAGCAAAAGCAAGGTCAAATTCCGTTCTTTTGGTAATGATCTCTTTTTGATGAGCAATATAGGCATCTAAAAGTTCTAAAATTCCTAAAACCATAGGTCTTTTATTTACAATAGCTACCATATTATAACTATAGCTAATTTGCAAATCTGTATTTTTTAAAAGATAATTTAAAATGAGTTCCTTGTTAGCGTCTTTTTTAAGATCAATCGCAATTTGAATACCTTCTCGGTTGGATTCATCACGAGCTTCTATTATCCCCTCAATTTTTTTATCGATACGAATTTCATCAATCTTTTTTACAAGTTGTTGTTTATTGACTTCAAAAGGGATTTCAGATATAAGAATTTGTTCTTTTCCTTTGCTTTTTACAAAAGTATATTTAGATTTTA
>CAMSXY010000049.1 GCA_947065955.1 uncultured Caryophanales bacterium
GATAGACTTGGGTGACTGGAGTTCAGACGTGTGCTCTTCCGATCTTACTTTCTCTTGCAGACGTTGGAATTGCAATGGGAGGAGTTGGAAGTGATGCGGCAATTGAAGCAGCCGATGTGGTAATCATGGACGATCAAGTATCTAAAGTAATGCAGGCTATATCTATTTCCAAAAAGACCATGCAAATCGTAAAACAAAATATCTTTTTAGCTCTTTTTGTAAAAGGAATTGTACTTTTTTTAAGTGCATTTGGTTTAACTACAATGTGGCTTGCCGTATTTGCCGATGTAGGTGTTTCTATTCTAGCAATTATAAATGCTCTTAGAATTTTAATATTTCAAAAGAAAGGAAGATAAAATGAAAAAAACTTTAAAAGTAGAAGGAATGGTTTGTGAGGGATGTGAAAATAGAATAAAAAATGCCTTATCAAGGATAGAGGGAGTACAAGAGGTAAGTGCTAATCATCAAACAAAAGAGGTAACAATTACCTTTGATAGACCAATAGAGGATTTAGAACAAATCATTACCTCGATTGGTTTTGATATCATAAAGGATGAACAGTTATGAAAAAAATCCTTTTATCTGTAGAGGGAATGACCTGTTTTGCTTGTTCCAATGGACTTGAAAAATATTTAAATAAACAAAAAGGAATTTTCGAAGCCCATGTAAATTTAGTTCTTTCCAATGTAACGATTCTTTATGATGAAAAATTAGTAAAAAAAAGTTCTTTAGAAGAATATATTAAAAAAGCTGGATTTCAAAGTTTAGGTGAATTTAAAGAAATTCGAAAAGAAACCAAAGGAAAAAAAGAAAAGAAAATTTTCTACTTTTTTACTATTTTAGCTGGTTTTCTTATGTATATAACTATGTTTTTACCACCTTTTTTCAAAGAAAATAAAGAAGGAATTATTTTATATAAAAGTATACTGTTTTTTTTGGCACTTCTTTTTTTGATCTATGGAAGGGATATTTTAAAAAACGGTTATAAAAATTTGATACATAAAACACCCAATATGGATACCCTTGTAAGTATTGGCGTTTTAAGTAGTTTTCTTTATAGCCTCTATCATATGTTTCCTATTGAAAAACCTTATTTAGAAAATCTTTATTTTGAATCAACAGCCTTTGTCATTTATTTTATCAAACTAGGCCGTATTTTAGAGGGAATGAGTAAAGATAAAACAAAAGAAGCTATCCAAAACTTGGTAAAAATAACCCCTCAAGAAGCAATTTTAAAAAAAGATGGAAAAGAAAAAAGGGTTACCATTGATGAAATAAAAAAGAAAGATCTTCTAATCAGTAGACCAGGAGAAAAAATGGCAGTAGATGGAGAAATTATTACAGGAGAGGCACACTTCGACGAATCTTTTATTACAGGAGAAAGTAAACCTGTTTTCAAAAAAGTGGGCGATAAGGTAGTGGCAGGTAGTATTAATTATGATGGTTATATAGAATACGAAGCTCTCAAAATTGGAAAAGAATCTACTATTTCAGAAATGGTACGATTAGTAGTAGAGGCTAGCAATACGAAAGTCCCTATTGCTAAAATAGCCGATACAATTTCAGGTTATTTTGTTCCTTTAGTTCTTTGCCTTGCCTTTTTGACAGCCCTTTTTTATTGGATTTTAGGGTTTCCTCTCCAAGAGGGAATCAATCGTTTTACAACGATTTTAATTGTCGCTTGTCCTTGTAGTTTAGGCCTTGCAACCCCTCTTGCTATCGTAGTTGCAGAAGGTCTTTGCCTTCAAAATGGAATATTAGTTAAAAAAGCAGAAGTTTTACAAACCGCTAAAAAGATAAATACAGTTGTTTTTGATAAAACAGGAACTTTAACCTACGGAAAACCAAAAATTTCAGAAATAAAAAACAAAAGTGAACTTTCCAAAGAAGTCTTATTACAAAAAGTAGGAAGTTTAGAAAGTCTTTCAAATCATCCTATTGCAAATGCTTTCACAAGTTATTTAAAAGAAGAAAAAATAGAAAAAAAAGAAGTACAAGAATTTGAAAGTAGAATAGGTTTGGGGATCACTGGAAAAATAGAAGGAGAAAGATGGATTCTTGGAAATGCTAAAATGTTAGAAAAATATGGGATAAAAAATCCCTATAGAAAAGAAGCTGCATCGTTACTTGAACAAGGAAATAGTATTGTTTATGTAGCAAACGAAGAAAAAATTCTTGCTTTCATTAGCATTGATGATATTGTAAAAGAAAACACAAAAGAAGTTCTCTTACAATTAAAAGAAAAACAAATAGAACCTGTTATGCTTACAGGAGATCATGAAAAAGTTGCTTTAAAGATTGCAGAAAAAATAGGAATTCAAAAAGTCATTGCAGAAGTTTTGCCATCCTCAAAAACACAAGTGATAAAAAAGTTAAAACAAGAAAAAAAAGTTGTTATGATGTGTGGAGATGGAATCAACGATAGCCCAGCCCTTGCCACTGCTGATATAGGACTTAGTATGCAAAGTGGTACTGATATTGCCATGGATTCAGCAGATGTTATCTTAATGAAAGAAGATTTAAGAGGAATTTTACAACTGATTAAAATTAGTCAAAGAACAGTAAGAAATATAAAACAAAATCTATTTTGGGCTTTTTTCTATAATATATTAATGATACCTATGGCGATGGGAATGTTTGCTCCTTTTGGAATTTCTTTAACCCCAATGTTAGCAAGTATTGCTATGACTTTCAGCAGTATTACGGTTCTTTTAAATGCTTTACGATTAAAAAAAATGAACTTGGCAAGTAATAAGACAATAAAAAACATTTAAAAAATAGTTTTCATTTATAAAAGAGTACTTTTCTTTTAATGAAAATAATTTTTACCCTTTTTACTTGAAGTAATTTAAAACTTTGTTTTAATGGTATATCTTTAGAAATTTACTTTTTTTTATATAAGAGCTATAATAAAAAAGCAATCAACAATCCAGAAAATAAAATTAAAGAAAAGGATAGATAAAAATGCATTTAGAAGATCTAAAGAAAGAATACGACAATTTACAATCAAAGTATGGGGCCAAAGAATTACACGCTATTTATAGTGGTGGTTGTACAAAAAATCCAGATATTTGTTTTGTATTTATGAATCCAACTGGAAAAAATAATGCCGCCAAAATGGAATGGAACGGATTACGCGCTCCATGGATCAGTACCAAAAATATTTGGGATTTGTTTTACCAGACGGACTTATTAAATTTCTCTATCTATAGTCATATCAAGGCTATAAAGGGAAAGGATTGGACAGAAACATTTGCAAAAGAAGTGTACGAAGACGTTGAAAAACATAAATATTTTATTACGAACTTGGGAAAATGTACACAAATTGATGCAAGGGCTTTAAAAGATTGTGTGTTGGAAAAATATCTAAATTTATTAGAAAAAGAAATTGAAATTGTTCAGCCCAAAGTTATTATTTTGTTTGGAAATCAAGTAAGCTCTATTGTTTTAAAAGAAAAAATATCTGTATCTAAGTGTAGAAAAAAGAAATTTGAAAAAAAGATCAATGGACAAAAATATTCCTTTTATGCAGTATTTTATCCAGTCGGAAATGGAAGATACAATTTAGATAAAGCAATCGAAGATATAAAATATATTAAAAAAATAGAAGGTCTATAAAGGCTCATTTACCTTTTAAGATAAAAATTATTTAGGAAAAAAACAACCAATATATCATAAAGAAAAAATAGACATCTAGATTTTTTGTCAACAACAGATTAAGAAATGAAAAAAATTTCAAAAAAAATTGCGTATAAAAAAACAATTTGCTATAATAGATAAACGCAATAAAAAAGGAGGTAAATATGGAAAAACAATTACAAGTATGGGCTATTCAGGATGATTTTTTTCTTTTGTATAATATTTTAGATACTCTAAAGGGAATGAACATAATTTATACAAATTATCCTTGTCAATTAAGATTAGGAGACTTTCATATAAAAACTTTTCAATTTTCTCATGTTCTTTATAATGTACATAAAAATCTTTTATTAATGCTTAAAAGAAATCAAAAAATCACCAAAGAAGAGGTAGTTGAATATCTACTAGCAACGGAAAAAGAATATGGAGAAATAAAAAGAACTAAATTTCAATCCGAGGAGGAGTGTCCCTTTCACTTATGGATTATTGAAAATCCACAATCTTTAAAAGATACTTTTTCAAAAATGGATTTAAAAACAAATTTTTGTGAATTTTATACAGAAATTGATGGAGATCTTGAAATGGGATATTTAGAAAAATTACAACTCGATAGTTTATTTCAAGGAATTATAAAAATAGAAAATAATTTAATTTTACTTAAAAATCCTGTTTTTCTAGAAAAAGGTATAACAGTAGAAGAAAATATGAAAGATTTTTTATTAGAATTAAAATACCTTAATATGGATGTTCTTCTTAAAAGAGATTTAAACTTAGAAATTTTACAAAATAATTGTAAACAATTTCGAAAAAATCTTGTATATTTTAAAAAATAAATTATAAAAGAAAGTTTTCTTGGTTGCTTGCCAAAATATTCTTTTCCATGTAAAATAGTAAGTACTTAGATGGAGGAAAATATGCAGGGAAAAAAAATAGGATTAGTACTCTTTGTTTTTCTAATAGTAATGGGAAGTATTGGAATTTTTTATATAGATAGTAAAAAAAATACAACAGACGCTAAGAAATTTAAAGAAGAGTATGAAAGTTTAAATAATAAAATAAGAGAATCGGATGGGGCTTTATATAATACAGTTACGATCCCAGAAAAAAATCCAATCAAATATGTTACAGCCCAAGAAGCAACCAATATTATAAAAAACAAAACAGGAATTCTATATTTCGGGACGAATTGGTGTCCATGGTGTCGAAATGCAGTGGAAGTATTATTTTCTTCTGCCTCCCAAAATAATTTGGATACTATTTATTATGTCGATATGGACTTTCTTCGAAATGTTTGGGATATAAAAGATGGAAAATTAATTAAAACACAAAAAGAGCAAGAAGGGTACTATGAACTTTTAGCTGCACTAGAGGAAATTTTAGGAGAAGATACCTATGTTTTAAAAGATGAAGAGGGAAAAACCTATGATACAGGTGAAAAAAGGATTTATATGCCCCTTGTTGTCTCTGTAAAAAATGGAACTATTATGAAAAATCATGTTGGAACAATTTCTTTAGAAGAAGGACAAACGAAATATGATAAATTAAAGCCAAATCAATATGAAGAATTACAAAAAATATATAATGCATTAATCCAATCCATTCGAAGTACTAGCTGTACTTTAGAAAATGCTTGTGGTTAAAAAGAGGAGATTTTATGAAAAAAAATTATTTAACAGGAATCATAGGAGGAATAATAGGGGGCCTTATTGCTTCCATTCCTTGGATTTTAATGTATGTTTATGGAAATATGATACTTTCTGTATTAGCTATCTTCATTGCAATGGGGGTATTAAAGGGATATCAATTATGTAAGGGAAAAGTCGATAGTAAATTACCACTTTTTATCATCGTGATTTCTATTTTATCCGTTACAATCGCAACACTTTTAATCATTCCTTTATGTTTAATTGCAAAAGAAAGAGGACAGGTAGATTTTAATACCTTAAAAATGCTTTATGATAATCAAGATTTTATTAAAGCAATTACGCATGATTATGTAATTTCTTTCCTCTTTACCTTTATGGGAATCAGTGGTGTAGTTGCAAGCGCAAAAAAACAAATTCAAGAAGGAAAAGAACAAATTCAGGCCACTTTACAAACAGAACAAGATACGGTAGTTATAGATTCCAAAAATATTAAAGAGAAATTTTTAAATTATAATGCAATCGATAAAAAAAGTGCGATAGAAAAAGAACAAATTTTAAAAGATTTAACAAAAGAAGACGAAAAAAAATTTAGAAAACTAAGAATGCAACAGATTATATTAAAACACAAAGGAAAATATTATTTTTCTTTAAAAAACGAAGAAAGTGTTGGAAGAAGATTTCTACTTTTATATGGAAAAATCATGTTATGGTTTATTATAGCCATCCTTCTTTTATTTCTTTTAGTGGCTTTTCTTTAATATGTAAAATTTTATAAAGTATAAAGGACAATGGAAGGAACCAAAAGATAAGTTTTACATAAAATATAGTGGTTTTCTTTTCTATATTCTATAACATCTAAATGAGAAATTTCTCATTTTTTTCATAATTGCTAGAAAAAAAACGAAAAGTATGGTATTCTAAGATATAGATAGAAATAGGGTGCCAAAATGGATTTAAGAGATGTAAAAGAATTTTTAAAAGATACTGCTAAATATATTGCTATTGCAGTTGCAGTCTTGCTATTAATTACCTACGTTATTTCTTTACAACAGGTAGTAGGGGACTCTATGAATCCAAATTATCAAGATGGAGATATTCTACTTTTAAGTAAGATACATTATCATTTAAGAAAACCAAAAAGATTTGAAGTAGTTGCTATAAAATATCAAAATACAAAATATTTTATTAAACGTGTCATTGGTCTGCCAGGAGAAAAAGTTCAATATCAAGATGGTATCTTATATATAAATGGAGAGGCTTTAGATGAAAATTTTAAAAAAATGGATGAAACAGAAGATTTTTCTTTATCAGATCTAGATATAGAAAATGAAGTAATTCCAGAGGGGTACTATTTGGTTGTTGGAGATAATCGTGGAAATTCTCTGGATAGTCGGTTTAAGGAAGTAGGGCTTATTCATGAAAGTGAATTTATAGGAAAAGTTTTATTCCGAATTTGGCCTTTAAGAAAGTAGGGAAAAAATGGCATATATAAAGTACAAAGAATTAACGCAATATTTTAATTTTTATAAAGAACTCAATTTAGATTTATTACCAACCTATGTTACAGATTATTTTGAAGAAGGGGAAGTACCCTATATAGCTTATGGAACAACACGCGATAAATTTGTTTTAACAGATCGAAAAATTATTTTATTTGATGTTAGAGGAATTACAGGAAAATGTAAAAGAATTCACTTTTTCCCATTTATTTCAATTTCATCCACAGCCCTTGAATTTAAACCAAATCAAGTTGCTATTTTGCTTTCTATGGATAGTGGATATCAACTACGTTTAAATTTTGTAAAAATGCTTGCAGAAGATAAAACAAAAATTAGATCCATTTATATGCATTTGATTCATTGTATCAGTGAAAAAAATGACATTTGACAAATTAAAAACAATATGATATATTAAGTCATAAATATTAAAGAAGAGGGGAATTTGTATGACGGATAAAAGAGTAATTTTGGGTATTATAATCTTTATTATTTTTGGATTATTTATTTATTCTTTTGCAGCAACGCCAAATAATAGAGATTTAGATGGACAAAAAACCCAAAGTCCAAACAATCCTAGTGGAGAGGATAAGCCAATAGATAAGGATCCAATTGGGGAAGATCCAGATGGAGATGAAGAAGATCCAGATGATAAAGAACCAGGAGAAGAAGATCCAGATGGAGATGAAGAAGATCCAGACGGAGATAACAATTCAGGAAATGAAGGATCGACAACAAAACCAAGTAACCCAGGAAATTCGGGTTCAACAACAAAACCAAGTAATCCAGGAAATTCGGGTTCAACAACAAAACCAAGTAATCCAGGAAATTCAGGGAATACGGGAGATAATAATAAACCAGATGTTCCAGATATTCCAGATGTTCCAGAAGTTCCAGATGAACCAGATGTACCAAGACCAACTGTCCCAACATTTGGTGTTGATCCAAAAGAACCAGCTAATATACATGTATCTGTAAGTGGAAATCAAATTACTTATCAAGGTGAAATGGATAAAAAAGAAATTTTAACTTTAGAAAATGGAAAAAGATTATTTAATTATATCTTTATCAAAATTGAATCACCAGATGCCTTAACGCAGGAAGAATTTGATAATATAAAAATTCTTTATAACGGTAAAGAAGTTTCTAAAAATGAAATCAATATGGATAGATCGGAAGAGCACACGTCTGAACTCCAGTCACCCAAGTCTATCT
>CAMSXY010000050.1 GCA_947065955.1 uncultured Caryophanales bacterium
AAACAAAAAAGTAAACACATCTTTTTTTGTGTCTACTTTTATCTTACAACTTCAAAATCTATCTTCTCTTTTAATATACGTAAAATTTAATTGTGTCATTAAATTCGTATTCTTTATTGATAAATACCTTTTGAATCCCTTTTTGGTCATGATAGTAGTTTACAGAATTTCCATCATAATAATATATGTAATCTTCAATATATGATACCCTATCTAAATTTGGAATTTCAAATAAATAGGTCTTATTTTCTTTATCTTGCACATTTGAACGAAATACTTCATAACCAGAATCCTTCTTTTTATAGAAATAGTAATATCCTGACTTTTCATTTCCAATTTTATCTACTTTTTCATAAAAATCTGCTTTTTCACTATAGGAAAAGGTTTGCTTTTTAGTAGCAGCGGTTGTAGCTGTAATAAGAGTCCACTTTCCATTATCATAAAATTTTATATTTTTTGTTTCATTTCCAACTTCTTCTACTTTTTTGTTTTTAATATCTATTTTATATTGTATTTTATTATCACAATCGAATAGGTAGACACTTTTATCTACAATTCCTTGTATATAAGAATCAAAAGAAATATTATGCGTAAAATGTAAATTTTGTATTGTTCCTGTTTTAATATCAACTAAACTAATTTTTCGAAAACTATAGGGGGTGTTATAATTTGCGATTATATAATAATTATCTAAAAAAATTGATAATTCTGGATTATAGACATCTTTTTCAAATAATTCTACGTAATTATTTTTATCCTTATTTATTAGATATAAACCTTTATATCCAACAATTGCAAGAAAATGTTTTGAAATTACGTTGTCTTTATAATAACTTATTTGATTGGTTATTTGGGTTTCCAAAGAAGATGATTTTTTTTCTGAATATTCTTCAATGCTTGCTACAAATTGATCCATATTTTGATCTTTTCCCTTTAAAAAGGTATAATTATAGGTAGTATCGTCTTTTTTACACAAAACATCAGAGAGCACCTGATTATTATCAAAAATGGGAAATATACATTCATACTCTGCTGTTTTATGATAATAAATTTTCTTTAAAATACCAGATTTTTTGTTAAAATCTTGATAGGTTTGAAAAGAAAAGCTCGTGTTATCTTTTTGAATTGTAAAAAAATAATTATCGTGTTCATTTTTTTCTTTTGTTGTAAAAACTTCTTTAATGTGGAAAGTATTTTCATCCGTTTTTATTTCATATTCAATCGTATGACCCTTTGTAAAAAAATAAAATGAATACTGTATAATTAAGTAAATAACAAATAAAACTAACAACATTTTACATAATTTTTTCATAAATCCCACTCCTATTATGATTATAAAGGATTTTTGGATCTTTTTCAAGATATAGAAAAAACAAGAATTAATCTTCTTGTTTTTTTGCGTATTTCTGTTTTTCATGCATCATATATTCTGTTATTTGGGTTTCTATTTCTGGTAAAGCTTCTTTTTGAATATTCGATAAAGTGACAACTTCTTTTACTGTATCTATATTTATTTTTCCCCAAAAAATGCCCATGCAAACGGCTAGATCATTAAACATATCTGGTGTAATTGCAATAAATTGATAACCAAAAAGGAGTCGTTTTTGTCCTAATAAAATACGCTTATTAGTAAGAACAACTGCATATGTTGTTATAATATCAAAAGGATTGTCATTTTTTTGTGCTGCAAAAGCGTAATGAATAATTTCCCCTGGATTTAAATGAGTTTCAATTACTTTACAATGTGATTTTAATCTCCAAACGATTGTTTTTGGGTATCTTTTTTTAAAATCTTTTATTTTTGTATAAACGATAGAATCCATATTGCCTCCTTATTTTATAAAGTCATGCGTTTTTAAAAGCTTTATATATTCTTCTTTTGCTAATAGTCCATCTTTTCTTTCTATAACTATTTCACCTTCAAGGATAAGGGTTACTGGCATTTTTTCTAGATAAGTTAAATTTTCAAGGGACTGCTCAAATTTTTCACTATCTTCTTGTTTTAGAAAACCAAATATATAATCATAAATATTTAAATAGTAAATATTTATATTATATTCCCTTATAATTTCCTTTAATATTTTTTTGGCTTCGTCGGAATTTTTGGATCCTACGCTTCCAAAAATAATTATTTTTTTCTCTGGATCTTTTAAATTTTTATAATATTGATCATAATCAATATAGTTTAACATAGGCTTTTCTTTTGTAAATTGATACTTTTTAAGCCAATCCAAAAGTTCCTTTTCACTTTTATAACCTGCTAATTCGGAAAGAACTGTTTGATTTTGAACCAAAAAAGTTTGTGGAGTAGAAAGTTTTATATTTAGACTTTCTAAAACTTTGTTGCGTTGCTTTTTACTTACCGCCCCCACATTAAAATAAGTATATTCAAAACCAAAGTCTTCTGAAAATTCTTTTAAAATTGGTTCATAATAAGAGCACCAAACACAATTTGGATGAGCTAATAATACAATTTTAGGTTCTTTACTCTCAAAAGCTTTTTCAAAATCTTTTACATATTCTTCACCAATTCGATATTCATGATAAAGGATTAAGGGAAATATCACCATAATGGAAATAAGAATACCAAAAAGAATTTGTTTTTTTTGTTTATCGCTCATTATTTTATCCTACTTTCCTTTTTTAATTCTTTAAGTAAATTATTATATACTATTTAATAAAAAACGTCAACGAATGCATAAAGAAAATATTTAAAATAGTGGCTTTATTTATATATAAGATATCTTTTTTTATACAAAAGAATAGGGTCATTCATATTGACAGTAGTATAATCTTGTATATGTTCTGCAAATCTATCTTTTTCGTCATAATAAGTATCCCAAAGATCTGGTTTGCAAATAATTTTTAGGACAATATCACGATTTTTTTTATTTGTGAGATAGTTATTAATCGCTTTGGTTGTTCCAATTGAAAAATTTTCTTGTTTATCAATGACTATTCCAAAGTAAGAGTCATTATTTAATAATTCCTTTATTCTTGGAATCATCCAGTCTGACATTATAAAGGGTATTTCAATTTTATTACTATTTAAAGAAAAATTTTCTCCCTTTAAATATTTTTGATAGGCTTCTTTATAAAAATCACGAGACTCTTCTAAAAGAAACTTTAGATTTTCTAAGGAATTTATACTTAGATCCTCATAAAGACTCATCCTTCTTATAAAATCAAATAATCTATCCATTCTATCTTCTAAAATATTTAATTGTTTTTGTTTTAAAATCGTGTCTATAATATTCCAAATAATACAAAAGTCAAAATGATATCTGGCAACTATATATAATTTTCTAAGATCTACTTCATTATTTTTAGTAATATCTTCATTTAATATATACTCTTTCATATGAATTGCCATAGGGTTTTTACAATTCATTTGAATAGGATATCTCTCTTCTAAATCTTTGAGAAAAAAATCTCTTTTTTCCTGTTCTATACCATAAATAAATTGATGTTTATTAGAATTCATAATATTTTCATTCATAAAATCCACCTAAATGTATTTTAACATATTCTTACTATCTTTTACAATTCACTTCCACACATCTTTAAACTTTGTTTCTTTTATTAGAATTATATGATCTATTAAAATAGATGAAAGTATGGTATAATGATTTTGTAAATAAATAAAATTTTATGGAAATGGAGGTGTCTATGAAAAAGGTTTTCTTAATTGCAGGAATTGTTGTTGTTCTTTTATGTGCTGAAAAGGCATATGCAAATACGCAAAATTGTCCTTATCAAAATGAACAACATCATGAAGTTCACTATGAACAACATCACAATGAAAATGATCATTATTCTTGTGGAGTTGCTGGATGCAATAGAACAGATTTTCATACACATGAAAATACGCATTTAGGGCATGGTCAACATTGTGCTAATCAAAAGGGTGGACATCATCACTAATTAAAAAATTGGTCTTTTAACAAAAAAGATCAATTTTTTATTGTTATAAAAACTTTATATACGAATTAGTCATTCCTTTACTATATTTTCCACTACTTGGAATAATGCCGATTGAATTAAAATCTCGTTTCCATCGTTCCTTTCAATCAAGTATTTATAATATTTATAGTATTTACAATATTATTGATATTTCCTTAAATTTCAGTACCATACACATTTTGTATATATAGTATTTATGATATTATGAATATTATAAATATTTGTTAAACGAGGACAAAATGAGGTAAATGTCCTCATTTTCCTGATTCGTTCTTTACAAACAACTATTGTAGAAAACTCCTTTCTTTTCAATTCTATCATATTTAAAGATTATATACTATACTGAACAAATTCTTTTTCTAATAATAGCAGAATATAATCTAATTTACCCATAATCTCATTATAATTAATTCCTTGAGCAAAAGAAAATTTACTCTGATATTTTTCCCAATAATGTTTCATAACATTGTCATTTTTTATTAGAGAAATAACATCGGAAATTTTATCAACATTAATATTAGTTTCTCTTTTTCTAAATGTGTTTTTAACAGCTTCTACTAACACATCATTGGAAATTATTTCTTTATAATTTGACATTAAAATATATACATCGTAAAAATCTTTTAATCTAGTATTTGCAATACTTCTACTAATTATAGTTTCAAATTTTTCTGCTAAAATTGTCTCAATTGTATATGCTAATATTGGTATTTTTTTATTTTCAAATATAGAGTTATAATTGTAATCTATTTCTTTAGGAGTTATTTTATCTCCCGTTGTAAATTCAACAAACATATTAACTCTTAATTTTTCTAACATACCAACAATGTTGATTTTAAAACCACCATATTCAGCTTCTTCTCTTATATCTTTAATATCTACTATTTCAAATTTGACACTATCATTAAGAGGAATTGCTAGTATTTCATTCATTATATTTAAAATGTTTGGCCTTTCTAATAAAACACTTTTTAAGGTTGCATCCATATCTTTTGTTGTTCTCATATCTTCTCCAATAATTGAAGATAAAAGCAAGCCTCCTTTTAAAATTATATTATCCTTATATCTACTAATAGAGATTCTTTCTAAGATACGTTCAAAAAAGAACATTTGATACAATTGTGCTGATATTGTGTTATCGCCAAGAGACTTTTTAGATACTATATTTTTCAATTTTGCACTAGTTATCATAACATTACCTCAATATACTTTCTTACAATATCTTCAATATTTAATTTTTTGGCATAAACAAAAAGATTAGTAATATTTTTTTCTTTTGATCTTATATATTCCTTCATAGCTTCACTAAATATTTCAGGATCGACTCTATCTTTATTTTTAATAATATCACAAATCGTTCTATCTCTATCATAGACTTTAATGGGAAGTCCGAATGGAGAAGTAATTTCAATAACACCTAAAACAAGCCATTCTTTTTTTGTATATAATAACTGAACATTTTTATTTTTCAAAAGATTTCCACCATAATTTGATGGAACAGATACATAATATTTTGGTGGAACTCTATTAGAATAATTGTATAAATATAAAGCTGTTTCTAAAGAAAATACAGCATCAGAATTAGACAGTTGAATTTTATAATAATCATCTTCGAAACAATCCACTAACATATAAAATCCTCTACTTACCCTAACAAGTTTTCTTTCTTTAACTAAATTAGTTAAATAAATTTTAGGAATGCCTTTATTTACGACATCTTTTGCAGTAATATATCCATTATTATCTGCTGCCATTTTTAAAATTTTTGCTTTATAATCCATTTTCATTTTTCCTTTCACAAGGATATTTTATCATTTTTCCTTATGAAAGTAAATGTCATCATCTAAAATTCGAAAATTTTTTTCAAAAGTTTCAGTAACATTCTTTAAATTTTCGATTGAACTAAAAATGTAATAATTTTCGGTTGTTTCTATTCTTTTATGCCCTAAATTATTAGCAACATCTTTTATTTCTACTCCACTCCTTAAAGATCGTGTTGCAAAACTTCCTCTTAAATGATAAAATCTACAATTTTCAATTCCTAATTCATTATGAATTACTTTAAATGGATATTTTATAATATCAGTTCCTGAATAAGTGCCATCTTCCTTTGTGAACACTAGATTTATCTCATTATTATTTTTCTTTGTTATAATTTGATATTCTACAATTTTACCAAATTTATTTTTAACTTCTTTTAGAAAATAATTTTTATACTTTTTGCCACATATACTTTTGTTGTTATTTTGAAAATTTTGAAAATCAATAAGCACATTATATAGCGTATCACAAATATAAACTATTCTATCACTTTCTTCAGTTTTAGTAGTTCCTAAATACCATCTTCCATCCTTATTTTTAATTTTTGAATAAACAGTTTTTCCTATTCGAATACTTCTATTATCTAAATCAATATCCTCCCAAGTAAGAGCAAATACTTCACCAGTTCTCATTCCCGTATAACATGCAGTAAGAAATGCAGAAATAAAAGTAGTGTTGTTTTTAAATCCATTTAAAATTCTAGACACTTCCTCTTGAGAATACAAATGACCTATATCGTTTTTTTTATTCCGAAATCATGAGTCTTAGGAATTTGTAATTCTTGAGCAGGATTATAATTAATAAACCCAAAATAGTAAGTAGCATCTCTAAGTGAACTTCTAATTACTTTTTGATAATTTCTTAATCCTTCCTTAGTGGTTGTTTTCTGTGCTAATTTTAATAACGCTTGATTTAAAATATATGGAGTTAAAGATGAAAGCATATATTTCCCTAATTCATTTTTTATTACTCCAAAAGTTTCTTTGTATCTTTTAGCTGTTGAATATTTAAAATTTATTTCATAATATTCTTTCATCCAATAATCTAGATAATCTGCATAAGACATATTAGTCTCTTCTTTAATCCCTCCATTTATAAATTTCATATATGCCTTTTCTCCCGCAATTAAAGCCTCTCTTTTTGTTTTAAAGCCACATTTCGTAATTTGCTTTCTTTTACCATTAACCTTTCCTGCCTCAAATACATATTGGTATTTACTTCCTCTTTTTCTAATATTAATCATTTTTACCATTCCTTTCTTACTATTAACATTAAAAAAACTTACTTTTTGCTAGTAAGTTAATTATTTTCATCCTTAATTTCAATAAAATCTATCGAATTAATTTCTTCTAAATTTAATTTTACTTTGATATTATATTCACTAATTATAATTAAAAAATCTCGTAATAAAGATAATATACATTGAAAATATATATCATAGTAATCATCATCTCCTTTTGATGCAAAAGGAATAAGCTTGCTTATTTGGGATATAGAATGAATATCTCCCGAAAAAAATTTATACATATATGAATAATTATATTTTTTTGCTAATTTTCCATATGTGATGTTATTTTGGAATACTTTCAATAATCCTTTATTATTGTTATTTAATCCATCAATGTTTAAACTTTTTGCCCCCAATTGCTTATTATATGATTCAATTGATGCTTCAATTATTGATTTTTCATCTATATTTTCATTTTTAATTTCACTAATAAAGCATATCTGCTCAATAATTTGTCTACATAGCAATGAAGGATAAGAGGGATATATATATCCGCTTTTTAACATTTTACAAAATTCACTACTAATATTCATTGCTGGGTGAAAAACAATAATGTTATCTTTTTTCAATGTAATACTGCCCTTTTCAAAATCTACATCTTCATTTATAGAATCTAAATAATTAACCATTGAGATTCTATAAATTAATAAACTTAACCAATAGATTTTATTTTTTATATCTTTAAAATCATCTAAATTAATCTTTGTATACATTTTTTCAAAAAGATCATTATTAAAAATTTTACCATGATATTCAGCATCGATTTCATTTCCTGAAATAAGATTATCTAACTCTTTCATAAAATTCAATCCTTTCTAAAAAAG
>CAMSXY010000051.1 GCA_947065955.1 uncultured Caryophanales bacterium
AAAAAAATACTATAAAATTTTTTATAGTATTTTTTATTTAGCTTTTTAAAATAAGTTTTTTTGAGGCTTTAGAAGGATATTTTTTTCTATACCTCTTTACTTCTATTAACAAAGAAGTAACTAAATAAGATCTTTCATTTTCTCTAACGCTCTCTAGAAAAAGATCTCCAACTTCAAAATTTTCTTGTTCATAGCATTCCATAGCGTATAAAAGAGATAAAATGTTCTGGGACTCTTCATTTAAACCAAACATTTTACAAGCTTCTTCTAGCGAGGAACCCATAAGTAGGAAATTTTTTATTTCCGTTTTATAAAATTGAAAATCAGCACTGTTCTTAAAATCGTTTATACTTATGGAAGAAAACTTTCGATTTTTTTCAAAAATTAATTTTTCTAAAGAACTGTTTATTTCTTCTGTATGAAAATCTCCTATTTTATCTTTAGATAATGCTTGGGCGATGGTTAGATAATCAATAGCTAACATAAGATCTTGTTTTAATGTCTTTTGATAATACCTTTGCATATAGCTTAATCCAATTTTAACCATAGCGAGTACAGACATTCCTCCCCCTACATTTTTTTGTGTATCTAATATAGGACGGTAACTTTCTATACAAGTATCGTACTTTCCTGTTTGATAGGCTTCATCTCCCTTTTTAGAAAGATGATAAAGACCGATTGATCTATTTTGACTATTTTTTATTGCTATTCGTTTTGAGGAATCGGTTTGAACAGTAAAGAAAATGAAATCCTCTTCTTCCTTTAATGTTTCTTGTAATTTTAAAGCCTTGTTTGTTTCTTCCTCACGAAATAAATAAATACCATATTTTAATACATGTTTTAATATATTATCCTTTTTTTCTTTCATAGAATTCCCTTCTTTTTTAATAGTAATTGCTTTATTTTTGGAACTACTTCTCCATAATATTGAGCTTTTTGGTCTATTGTTAAAGTAGAACCCTCAAAGTTTTGGTCTAATAAATTTTTCTCTAAATCTGTTAAATTCGAATCTACATACGCTAATTCTTCTTCTGTTGCACGAAAATATTCTTCTTTGGTCTTTTTTGTCCTTTTTTTATCAGGAAACGAAATAGACTTTAATGCTGCATTGGGATTGATAGCGTAGTCTAATAAATTTTTTATTTCTGATTGAAATTTCATTTTTTTTAATATTTTTTTGTTTAATTTTAAAATATAGTTCGTTCTTATTCCAAGTAGTTTAGAAATTTGCTTTATAGATTTTTTTTCAGTATCTAAACCATATAAGTATTGAATGATTTCCTTTTGTTTATTTGTAAAATCGATTTTTTTTAATAATTCTCGTACTTGATTTTGAAACTTTTTTTGTAAAATACTTTCTTCTAAATTATCATAAGAAAATAATGAGCTATTTTTTGTTTCTAAGTTACTTTCTTCTAAAGAAATTATAGTAGGTATTTTATTTTGGAGTAAGCTTTCTAATTGCAATATTTCTTCTTCACAAATATCAAGTTCAAGGGCTAATTCATAGCTTGTTGGTTTTCGATTCCATCTTCTTTCTAATAATTGAGCTATTTTTTTATATTTTTTTATAAATTCAGATTGTTGGTAAGTAAAATTTATGATGGGGAATTGTTTTTCAAGAACTTTTTGTATAGATCTTTGAATCAATAAAATAGCATGGGATTCAAAAGAACCTTTTGTTTCATCAAAGGTATCAAAAGCTTCTATAAGGGCAATGCTCCCTTCTTGAATTAAATCAAACCATTCTACTCCTTGATTCTTATATTTTTCTGTCACCTTAAGTACTAAGGGTAAGTTCATTTTTATAAATTGGTTTCTTGCTTCTTGATCGTTTCTTCTTATTTTATCTATCCATTTTTTTTCTTCCTCTTTTGTTAAAGGTGTTTTTGAAAGTTCCTCTAAATATGTGATTTCTTCTGCATTCATAAAATCCTCTGGATTTTTTTCTTTTTTCATTTTTAAAACGCCCCCTATCGTTTTTTTAATAAAAATTTTTTTATGGCATAAAAAAACGAATGCTTGGTTATTATATCACATTTTTTTTATTCTGTAAATTTGAGCCTTTATCTTTTGTTTTTCTATATATTTCTTTATTTTTATAAAATTTTTTAAAAATAAAAAAGGTTTATGCATTTGAAACCTTTTTTTGTTCTAAGTCAAAAGTATCTTCCATAGAAAAATCTACATTTTCTTCAATCCATTCTTTTCTTGGTTCAACTTTATCTCCCATTAAAATCGATACTCTTTTTTCTGCAAGAGCTACATCTGTAATATTTACCTTTATTAAGCTTCTTGTCTCTGGATTCATTGTTGTATCCCATAGTTGTTCTGCATCCATCTCCCCTAATCCTTTATAACGCTGTGTTTCCATTTTTCCTGTACTTTTTGAAAGGATTTCTTTTCTTTCCTCATCTGTCCAAGCATAGTAAGAAGTTTTATTATTATAAATTTTGTAAAGAGGAGGGTTTGCGATATAAAGTTTTCCAGCTTCAATTAAAGGTTTCATATAGCGATAAAAGAAGGTTACTAATAATATTTGGATATGGGCTCCATCATCATCGGCATCGGTCATAATAATGACCTTATCGTAATTGCAATCCTTGATATCAAAATCACTTCCAACTCCGGCTCCTATGGTATAAATCATTGTATTAATTTCTTCGTTTTTCATAATTTCTTCTAGACGAGCTTTTTCTGTATTAATGACTTTCCCACGAAGAGGAAGAATGGCTTGAAAGGTACGATCTCTACCATTTTTAGCTGTTCCACCTGCGGAATCTCCCTCTACTAAAAAAAGTTCATTTTTGCTTGGATTTTTAAAAGAAGCAGGAGTCAATTTATCACTGATTAATCGTTCTTTTTTCGTTTTGGCTTTTCCATTTCTAGCTTCATCTCTAGCTTTTCTAGCAGCTTCTCTTGCTATTTTACTTTTTAGCATTTTATCTAAGATCTTGGTTGCAATTTCTTTATTTTCTTCTAAAAAGAACTGTAGTTTTTCGCTAATGATACTTTCTGTAACATTTCTAGCCTGTGGCGTCCCTAGTTTTCCTTTGGTCTGTCCCTCAAATTGAAGTAGAGATTCAGGAATTTGCAAGCTTAAAATGGCTGTCATTCCTTCTCTTGTATCAGGTCCTTCTAAGTTTTTATCTTTTGGTTTTAAATAACTATTTTCCCTTGCATAGTCATTAAATACTCTTGTTAAAGCGGTTTTAAGACCCACTTCATGGCTTCCACCATCACTTGTTTTTACATTGTTTACAAAAGACACAATGTTTTCTGAGTAAGTATCTGTATATTGAAAAGCAAGTTCTACTTGAATCCCTTCTTTGTTTCCCTCAAAATAGATTACTTTATGAAGTGTTTCTTTATCTTCGTTTAAATATTCAACAAAAGATTGAAGTCCATCTTCATAATGAAAACTTTCACTTTTCTTGTCTTCTTCATCGATAACGTCGACGGTTAATCCTTTTAGTAAAAAGGCACACTCTTGCATTCTTTCACAAATTGTTGTAAAAGAAAAAGTGGTTGTAGAAAAGATTTCTTCGTCTGGTAAAAACCTTACTTTGGTTCCTGTTTTACTTGTTTTTATTCCCTGTTTTAAGGGAATTTTGGTTTTTCCACCTTCCTCAAAACGAATATAGTATTCATAGCCATCTCTTCGTATTGTTACTTCCATCCACTTACTTAAAGCATTTACAACACTTGCCCCGACTCCATGAAGACCCCCTGATACTTTATATCCACCACTTTCAAATTTTCCTCCCGCATGTAAAACGGTATAAATAACTTCTGGAGTCGATACTCCACTTTCATGTATTCCAACAGGGATTCCTCTTCCTTCATCTTCTACACTAATACTGTGATCTTCATGAAGGATGATTTTTATCTTTTTTCCAAACCCATTAATGACCTCATCAATGGCATTATCTACAATTTCCCACACAAGATGGTGTAACCCTCTTTTATCGGTTGATCCAATATACATTCCAGGTCTTTTTCTTACAGCCTCTAGTCCTTCTAATATTTTTATGGAACTTTCATCATATTTTACCATTGTATCACCTATTTTATTATACCAAAGATCCAAAAAAAAACCAAGAAATACTTGGTTATTTTACCTTAATTAGCCTTTTTTTCATACTTTCGTTTCCACTTTTATCTTTTGCATAATAAGTAAGAATATATCTTCCACTTTGTTCTTTTACCTCTCCTTTATAAGTCACGACAATCTCTTCTTCACTATTATCCTTTGCTTGTACCCCTTTTAAAGGATCGAAGTTTTTTACTTCCGAAATTGTTATTTCGGTTGTATCTTCTAAAGTAATTTCGGGTGGTGTTGTATCTCTTACAATCACGGTTCGAACCATGTTGGATGTTTTTTCTTTATCTGTAACGGCATAATGAATTACATAAGTTTTAAAAGAAGAGGTATCAATTCTACTGACTTCATTATCCAAATAAAGAATTTGTTGTGTTATTCTGCTTGTGATGTCAGCTCCTTCTTTGGAATAGGCTATGACACCTTTTTCTTCATAAGGTGTATTTAATTCAACATATTCTAAATAATTTCCTTGTAAAAGAAGGGTTGGTGCATTTTCATCGTAAGTTTCTTCACTTCCAGAATCTTCTTTTACTTCGAATACAAAATTATTCAATTTCCTTTTGATAACAATTAACATATCATTTGGAAACAATTCTTTGGTAACAGGGTTTTTAATGTTTAAATTTAAATCTCCGCTTCTTTTTAAAGTTCCTAAAGTTAGTGTTAATTCTTCTCCTTCTTTTACAGGTAAATTCTTGATATTTTCTTTTTTTAAAGTCCAACTTTCCGCTGCTTTTTTTATTTCTTCAATTTGAATTTTATAAGCATTTTGTTTGTTTTTATTGATAATTTTAGTGACTTGTGGGAAAACTACGAACGCAACAATTCCAAGTATAACGAGTGTCGCCATTAATTCGATTAACGTAAATCCTGTTTTTTTCATAAAAATCCTTTCTTAATGGAAAAATGCCATATAAAGTAAGAAAATGGTATAAAGGGCAGTTAATACACAACCATTTATCCTTTCTGTTTTAGATGATTTATATTTTACTCCAACAGCCATAGAAAGCAAAATTCCAGCTAAAAATCCACCAATGTGTGCTGATAAATCAATACTTGGGAATAAAAAACCAATTCCTAAATTGAGAAGAAGAAGTGGAATAATTTGTGATTTCATAACACTACCTAAATAAACACGGTAATGATATCCAAAATACAGTAAAGATCCTAAAAGGCCGAAGATGGCTCCACTGGCTCCTGCTGATAAGACATTTTCAGGTAAAAAAGTTATGGAAAGAAGGTTCCCACAAATCGCACTTCCTAAATAAATAAGCAAATACTTTCCTTTTCCAAAGAAACTTTCAATTTGGGATCCTATAACATATAAAGCATAATTATTAAAAAGAAAATGTAGAATGCCGATGTGTAAAAAAGCACTTGTAAGAAGTCTAAAATATTCTCCCATTTGCAGATGAGGAATCGAAATTGCCCCAAAATTTAAAAGGGTTTGAATATCTTTGCTTCCTTTTCCAAAAAAGTACATACCAAAGAATAAAAGCGTGTTAATAAGTAAAATGGCATATGTTACGACTGGTTTTTTTAATTGAAAAACATCTGCATTTTTTTTACTTTCTATTTCACTAATTTGATTAATTTCTCCTGTAATTTTCATGAAAAGGTTCATTCCCTTTTCCTTAAAGGTTGTTTCTTTTTCAATATTTGGAAAACTATCTAAAATAAAATGATATTTTTTTAAATCTTTGGTTGTTTTTACGTCTAAAAGATCTATATTTTGTATTTCGCTAAAGTTTTCAAGATGAACATTGTCTCCTAAATTTACAAAAATACTTAAAGCCTGCATATCGATAGAAAAAGTTCTTTTTTTTATGTTTTTTATAATTTGTTTTGTTTTATAAACATCATAATTTAACTGTTCGTCGTTATGAATATATCCAGATACAATTCGAATAATTTTATAGTCTCCATCTAATTTTTCTAACCAAACTTCATCTTTTGCTCCATGTAAAATAATTGGATTATATTTTTGTTTTACAATAAAATAATGTATGAGTTTCATTACAATTTCATCATTTTTTGTAATAATCACTTCATTCATTTTACCATCTCCACTTTTCTATTTTATAAAAATTTTTTATTTTCGTCAAATTATTCTTGTTTTAATCTTTCTTGGATTTTTAAAAAACAAGCTGGTAATTCGCACGTAAATTCCATATAAGTTTTCTTTGTAGGATGTAAAAATCCTAGTTCTTTTGCATGTAGACACTGCCCTGTTTCGTCTATTATTTTTCTTCTTCCATACACAGGATCATTGACAATTGGATATCCTATGTAATTCATATGCACACGAATTTGATGGGTTCTTCCTGTTTCTAGTTTTAGTTCAATATAGGTTGCATTTTTATATCTTTCTAATACTTTAAAATGAGTTATAGCTTTTTTACTATTTGTACTTGTTACTGCCATTTTTTTTCGGTCATTTAAATCTCTTCCAATAGGAGCATCAATGGTTCCTGTATCATGTGAAATAACTCCCCATACAAGAGCTACATATTTACGGTGGGTTGTCTTTTCTTCTAATTGTTTTGCGAGTATTTCATGTGCTTTATCGTTTTTGGCTACCATTAAAAGACCTGTTGTATACGCATCTATTCTATGAACAATCCCTGGTCTAAGAATCCCATTTCGGTGGCTCAATTCTTTAAAATGATAAAGAAGGGCATTTACAAGAGTATGTTCTTGGTTTCCTAAGGCTGGGTGAACAACCATTCCATTTTCTTTGTTTACTACTAAAATATCGTTATCTTCGTATACAATAGCAAGAGGTATTTCTTCTGGTAACAGATTTTCTGTTATTTCTTTTTTTTCGATAGTAATTTCTTGCCCCTCTTTTCCTTTATAATTATTTTTAACTATTTTCCCATCAAGAAGAATTTCTCCAGAAGCAATCATTTTTTGAATTTGGCTTCGAGAATATTCTGTTTTTTCCATTAAATATTGGTCAATTCGCATTTTGGAGTTTTCCAGAGTGATTTTTTGCATCTTTTTCCTCCTTTAAAGTTATATAAAGTATAAAAAGGGTTGGTAGAACAATACAGATATCGGCAAAATTGAAAACAGGAAAATTGTATCCAAGAATGTTAAAATCAAGATAATCGATAACATGTCCATATAAAAGACGATCTACTAAGTTTCCAATAACGCCTCCCATAAGAAGCCCTATCGCAATTAAATGAGGTGTTTTTAAGACTTTATCTTTTAAAAATAAAATATATAATATATTTAATGCGACAAGAGAAAGTACAATTAGTAAAATTGTATTACCTGAAAGGATACTGAAAGCAGCTCCTTTATTTTCTACATAGGTGATAGAAAAAAAGTTTTTTATAATAGGAATAGAACTCCCTACTTCCATACTGACTAAAACCATTCCTTTTAAGATTTGATCTATAAAGGCACTTATAAAAACAATTATGATTAGTTTTTTTGACATAATATCACCGTATTCATTATAACACGAAATGGGAAAAAAATGTATATGGAATGCTACTAAAAAATTCCTTATTTTTACTTTCTTTTATTCAAAAATCCTTCCTTGGTTCTTACCATAGAAAGGATTTTTTTACTTGACGCAAATTTATTTATAGACTCAAATATGTTTTTTAAGATCGGAAGAGCACACGTCTGAACTCCAGTCACCCAAGTCTATC
>CAMSXY010000052.1 GCA_947065955.1 uncultured Caryophanales bacterium
TATTACTCAAACTCATACTGGCATTTTGAGCTACGGTTGCACTCGTACTTCCTGTTGCCGTTCCAAATCCTTGTTGCGTAAAGTTTGTTTGAGCCGTTATTGTTGGCGTTGTAATTGTACAACTTGCACTTGCATTCCAGATCGTACAACTTCTACTCGTTGCACTAATTGCACTCACTGTATTTTTATTAAAATTCCATGTAAGAACTCTAGAGTTTAATGCGTAATAGGTTCCACCCGTTTTACTATTACTTAAACTCATACTTGTATTTTGAGCTACGGTTGCACTTGTACTTCCTGTTGCGGTTCCAAATCCTTGTTGTGTGAAGTTCGTCTGGGCTATTATGGTTGGCGTTGTTACCTGACATGTTCCACTTATTGACCAAATAGTACAACTTCTACTCGTTGCACTAATGCTACTTACTGTATTCTTGTTGAAATTCCATGTCAATGTTCTAGAGTTTAATGCGTAATAGGTTCCTCCTGTAGTCGTATTATTTAAAGTCATACTTACATTTTGGGCAACTGCTGCACTTGTACTTCCAGCTGCAGTTCCAAATCCATTTTGGGTAAAGTTTGCTTGTGGCGTTATTGTTGGGGTTGTTATGGTACAACTTCCACTTGTACTCCAGATCGTACAGCTTCTACTCGTCGCACTAATCGCATTTACCGTATTCTTATTGAAGTTCCATGTAAGTGTCCTAGAGTTTAACGCATACCATGTACTTCCTGTATTACTTGTATTTAATGCGATACTGGTTACTCCATTACTTGTTTGTCCTGCACTTGTTCCCCATCCATTGTTTGTAAAATTTGCTTGTGGGGTTATCATTGGTAGGGTTGGTGTACAACTCGTTTCCATATTGTAGATTGTACAAGAAGAACTTGTCGCACTAATACTACTTACTGTATTTTTATGAAAGTTCGCTGTTAATACTTTACTCGTGATCGCATAATATGTTTTATTTCCATTTACCGTTATAGTAGCGTTATTTCCAACTACGGATGTCTTTGCTCCTGCACTTTCTCCATAACCAATAATACTATATCCACTTCTTGTTATGGATGGCGTCGTTACCTGACAACTTGTTTCGTTATTGTAAACTTCACAGTTCTCTGTTTTCTTAGATAAAGTGGCTCCATTTTCTACGAAAGTTATTGTATATCCTTTCTTAAAAATCGCATATAAGGTAATATTTTCATTCTTTGTGTAACTTCCTCCATTTGTATAGGTTGGAACCTTTTCTGTGCTAGTAAGTCCCCAGCCTACAAATTGATAACCTGTCTTTGTTGGTGTTATTGTCGTTATGTTTAATGGAATATCTTCTATTTTTGTTCCATTTGAGATACTTCCTGTTCCTCCATTTAAATTATAAGTTATGGTGTAAGCTTGAATCGTAATTTCATTACTTACACTTTCTACTCCTGCTCCTGTCGTTACTTTTAATTGATAGACTCCTGAAGTTGTCGTTGTTAAAGTGCTGGAAGTTTCTCCAGAAATCACTTTTCCATCTTTATACCAGGTATACGTATATCCACTCACTGTACTTACTGGCTCTATCGCAGAAGTTAATACATTCTTATTTTCCACCACATTTTTTATGATCGTTACAACAGGTTTTGTTTTATCAATTCCACTAATTGTTAAAGGATCGGCATAAACTACATTGGTTCCATCATATACTCTTGCCTTTACAGTTGTATTTTCTTCTACTACAATTGTTTTTTCATTTTCACTTACAGAAATCCAGTTTTCCCCATCTAAACTATATTCATACGTAAATCCTTCTCCTTTTGGATACGTTATCTTGACTTCCTTCCCTGTTGCATATTCTTTACTTGTTAATAGGATTATCACAGGTTTTCCTAAAACAAAGGTGGATACTTCTAATTCATAGACTTCCGATACACTATTTTCTAAAGCTGTATTGGTTAGTCTTACTTGTATCTTATACTTTACACCTTGCTCCAAATTAGAAAAAATCTTCATTGAGAGATTTTCTGTTAAGCTATCCCCACTAACCCAAGTAACACTTTCTATATCTTCATTTTCCTTCACAATTCGGTACTCATGTTTCCTTATAAAACTTTCCGCTTCCTCATAAGTTGTATAAAGTGTAATAGAATTGGTAGTTACTTCTGTTGTAACACTTAATATCTTTGGGGGTGTTTCATCCAATAGATCACAAGTTCCCTCTACAATTTTCAAGTTGTCACTCGTTCCACTGGCACAATAAACTCCGTTACTTACCGTTTCAACCTTAATCAAATCTTCTTTTCGATAGATTTCTCCTGATACAAACGTACTTTTATTAGTTATATCCAAATCAAAGATATTAATTTCATCCTTTATCTCAAATCTATGTTCAGCTTCATAATTCATATAAGCATGAAAAAGACTTAACGTACTTGCTTTAAAAGCTCCTAATCTACTTTCTTTTATCACACCATTTATCATAGGAATTGAAATAAGAGCAATAATACCTAGTATTACAATCACAGCTAAAAGTTCTATTAAAGTAAATCCTCTTTTCTTCATTCTCCACACTTCCTTTAGGTTCAATTTATCATAAATATCCCACCTTTAAAAATAAGAAAAAAAGACAATATCTTTAAAATAAAGTCTTTTATAATAGGAAAATAACAATGTTTTTAATAAGTTATAATCTGTGATTTATCTGTTTCAAGAATATCAGTCAACTATCTTTAAAATATCTTTCCATATTTCATAACAGAATTAACTACAGTTTTCCATTTTACAAATTAAGTATCATTAAAAAATAATAATTCATTAACTTATCGATTACATTTTTCAATAAAAAAACCTTATAAACATTGAGTTTATAAGGCATAAAAGAAAACTGTTTCCTAACGTTTTGAAAATTGTGGGGCACGTCTTGCAGCTTTAAGACCTGGTTTTTTACGTTCTTTACTTCTAGAATCTCTTGTAATAAATCCAGCCCTTTTTAGAATTTTTTTAAAACTATTTTCGCTTTCTTCATTTACTTTATCAAAATTAAGTAAAGCACGTGTAATTCCTAAACGAATTGCACCTGTTTGACCAGTAAAACCACCACCCGTTACTTTTACATCAATATCTACTGTATTTTCTGTATTTGTCGCAACTAAAGGTTGTTTTAAATCCATTACATTTGTTTCATAAGGCATGTATTCTTTTACATCTCTACCATTTACAGTAATCTTTCCAGTTCCTGCTGTTAATTTAACTTGTGCAACAGAGGACTTTCTTCTTCCTGTCCCTAAATAAACTTTCTTATCAGCCATTTAAAATCCTCCTTAATCCATTTTCAACTCAACTGGTTGTTGAGCCATATGTGGATGTGTATCTCCCGCATATACAAATAACTTTCTATACATTTGTCTTCCAAGTCTTCCTTTTGGAAGCATTCCCTTAACTGCTCTTTCAATCATTTCTTCAGAATAATTTTCTTTCATTTCACGGGCAGTACGTTCTCTTAATCCTCCTGTATATCCACTGTGATTATAATAAATTTTATCATTTAATTTATTTCCAGTAAGATTTATTTTAGAGGCATTTGTAATAATTACAAAGTCTCCACAATCTACATGTGGTGTATATGTTGCCTTGTGTTTTCCACGAAGAATATGCGCTACTTTGGTTGCAAGACGTCCTAATGTTTTATCCGATGCATCGATTACATACCACTTTCTCTCGATTTCTTCTTTTTTTTGCATATAAGAATTCTTCATAATATTTCCTTTCTCCTTTACATTTCGTGAACTGTCCCAAGGTTCACTTCATGTGGGATATAAAATGTACCAGTTAAAATTTTACTAAAAAAACATATATTTGTCAACTCAATATATGTTTTTTTATCTATTTATATTACTTTTTTATATCATTGCACACTTTTTTATATAAACTTTTCTTTCAGGCCATGATCCTGCTTTTAATTCGCCTTCCATTTTCGTTAGAAAAAAAATTAAAAATGGACATGCAACAGTATCTAGCAGTTCATAAAAAAGTTCCTGATCTTCAAAAGTGTTTATCCTTTTTGTTGTTTCTTCATATAAATCCAATTTATAATTTTCTTTCAAGATTGGATATCGCTCTTTTATCTTTAAAAATTCTCTTTTCATTCGACTGTAAGGATTTTTTTCTCCTTTTATTATAGATGTAGTGCTCAAACTCTTTATACTATTAATACATTCTGCATCGCATGCATAATGTATTAAAATATAGAACAGTTCTTCTTCCATTCTCATATTATAAAAATCTCCTTTTTCGTAAATTAGTTTAATCCAAAAAAAATCTTTTGTCAAATTCGCCTCTCTTTATAGCTTATGCCAAAATGTTTATTTTTATGAAAATAAATACTTTAAAAACTTTTTTAAATTTATCAAATATGGTATTATTTCTTTCTTCTAAATAAAAATTTTTTTCTCCTTTTATGAACTATTAAGCTTTATTTTAAAAAGAAAAGTTAATTTTTTTTCATTGATTTGGTATTGACTATCCTTTCATTTCATACTATAATTATAAGTGCGAAACCGAATTGCAGCCTTGTTTTTTTAAGATAATGTGTTTTTTACCTATAGGGGTTATTGTGTAACTCTCGCTGCAAAGTGAAAATATTTAAAAAGAACACCCTATCCTTAAAGAAAACAATCCTTTGATTCTCGCAAAGAAAAGGAGGACAATTATGTCAAAATACACAGGACCAAGATATCGCAAGTCTCGTCGTTTAGGTTTTTCTACCTTAGAAACGGGAAAAGATATCGCAAAAAAACCAACCATTCCTGGGATGCATGGTGGTAAAAAAGGAAAAAAATTATCTAATTATGGAATTCAATTACAAGAAAAACAAAAAGTTCGCTTTATGTATGGATTAAGTGAAAAACAATTTAAAAGAACTTTTGTTGAAGCAGGAAAAATGAAAGGTGTTCATGGTGAAGATTTACTTAAATTACTAGAAAGCCGTCTTGACAATATGGTATATCGCATTGGATTTGCAACAACTCGTAAAGGAGCAAGACAACTTGTTAATCATGGACACATCACAGTAAATGGAACTAAGGTAAATATTCCATCTTATTCTTGTAAACCTGGAGATGTAATTGCAGTTAAAGAAAGCGATCGTGAACTTGTTATTGTAAAAAGTTCTTTAGAAGCTATGCATCGCCGTTGTGAATTTGTTACTTACGATGAAAATAAAATGGCAGGTACTTATGTTAGATATCCTGAACGTTCTGAATTGAATGCGGATATTAACGAATCTTTAATTGTTGAATTCTATAACCGTTAAAAAAATCTTCTTTCGAAGATTCAAAAAATTATTAAGCACTATATATTATAGTGCTTTTTTTGTATTGCTTTATGAAAAAACATCATAAAAATTAATTTATGATGTTTTTAATTTATTATCCATCTATAGCAATGGTATAAGGATTTGTTCTTGTTCCTGTTCCTCCTGTAATATATACACTAGATTTCAAATATAAAGCTGGTCGAATTGCACTTTCAATGGTTAAATCCTGAAAGCCAACGCCACCATCTTTAGCCACAGTAATTGCCGACCATAAACTATTAGAAGATGGAGTTATGGTCCATTCTGTTTCACCATAATATAACCAGTTTATACTTATACAATTTGAATTAAAATATTGATATAAATTCTTATTATAACGTCCACTACTTGCATAGCCATAATCTGATGCACTCATGAGCCCTACATAGCCTATCGCTTTTGTTGAAGAAGAACTAGCTCCCAGGTTACTGCCTTCAGATTCATATATTTTAGAAACCTCAGTAACCGTTGAAGAAGCTCCCCCTGTCCTCCAAGAAGCATTTTCTACCATGTTTTTATATGTTGTGTTTATTCTATTATAATATGTTATATTTAAATTTCTATATAGATTACTGTTTTCCCAATCATTTGCAGAATCATTTGATCTATAGTTCCATGCCTGATCGCCTATAGATTCATCTCTTATAATCTTTGCCTTTCCGTCGAAGAATCCTATCCATTTATGTCTTTTTTTATAATAAATAAAGCTAATTGTTATTAGCTATATTATGTTCCTAGAATATATGGATCACCACTTGTACCTGTTCCTCCCGTTATATACACAGTAGACTTTAGATACAAAGAAGGTCTAACATCCATCTCAGAAGTAACATAAGTACTGAACACGTAGCCGGGGGCCCCTATTGCATATGCACTAGTATCACTGAACGAGTTTCCAGCTGCGGTGATTGTCCATTCAGTCCATTCAGAATTTTTTTTCAACCAATTCGTACTTTCACATATTGACTGTTCATACTGGACTAATGTCTTGGATTCATAACATGCACTACTTGCATAGCCATAATCTGATGCACTCATCAGTCCTATATATCCTATCGTTGTTAACAAGCTAGATTCTCCCCCTCCTTTTGCACTTCCCTCATATTCATACATTTGGGCTGTAGTAATTCTATTTGAAACCCAACCACCCGTTCTCCAAGTCGCATTCTCTATCATATTTTTATACGTTGCATCTATTCCATTATAATAGGTTGTATTTAACGCTTTATATAAACCAGAATTTTTCCAAACATTAGGTTCCATTACATAAAACCAATTCCTTTCTCCAATAGATTCATTTCTTATAATTTTTACCTTTCCATCAAATGCACCAATAATTCTCCATAACTCCCCATTAAAAGATACATAATTATTTGGGTCTGCTCCTGTATATCTTACCCCTCCTCCTTCATTAATTATTCCATTCGCATTCGATATTTTATCCGTAGCTAAAACTTTCGTTTCCTTCCATATAGCATATAAAGTCGTATTATTTGAAAAACTATAACTTGTTCCAGCATTATGGGTAACCGAAGTTGTCCCTGTTCCATATCCTTGGAAATTATAATTCGTTCTTGTAAATCCATTACTATTAAGCTTAATACTACAAGTTGTATTTGCATTATACATGGTACAGTTTTGGCTTGCTGTTGATCCTCCTGTTGCTCCATTTCCATTATAAGTAATCGTGATCGTTTTCTTTTGGAGTCCATAATACGTTCCTCCATTAGAGCTATTCGATAATGTAATGGTTCCTGAGGCAGCTATGGTTGCAGATGTTGCAGTATTTGTTGTTCCAAAACCATTGCCTGTGTAGCCACTAACTGGTGTTATTGTTGGTGCACTGATCGTACAAGTTGCTCCTGTTGACCATATTGTACATCCATCCGTTGTTTTCGAAATGCTGGATACACTTCCTTTATTAAAGTTCCAAGTAAGTCTTCTAGAATTAAGTGCATAATACGTTCCTCCTGTAGTTGTATTATTTAAAGTCATACTTGCATTTTGTGCAACCACTGCACTTGTACTTCCAGCTGCGGTTCCAAATCCATTTTGGGTAAAGTTTGCTTGTGGAGTTATCGTTGGCGTTGTTACCTGACATGTTCCACTTGTACTCCAGATCGTACAGCTTCTACTCGTCGCACTAATCGCATTTACCGTATTTTTATTGAAGTTCCATGTAAGAACTCTAGAATTTAAGGCATACCATGTACTTCCTGTATTACTGGTATTTAGGGTAATACTGGTTACTCCATTACTTGCTTGTCCTGCACTCGTTCCCCATCCATTA
>CAMSXY010000053.1 GCA_947065955.1 uncultured Caryophanales bacterium
GACGTGTGCTCTTCCGATCTTTTGGTATTTAATGAATTTTGTTTGTTTTGGAATTTTTCTTGCTAATTTATCTATGATTACTTGTAAAAAAGCAAAAAATGTATTTATAAATATTGTTTTAGCCTACGTTCTTTTTTTAGGAATCGATCTTTGTAATGAACTTTTTTATTTTATTTTAGATGGTTCACAATCGAATCCGATTTATATAGGAAAGGTATTGATCCCAAGTGGAATCAACAATCTTTGGAGATATTTTGAAGGAGCAGGGGATCCAAAGATTATTTTTCCTTTTATGTTTATTTTAGGAATGCTATCTTTGATTGGGGTATTTATTTTCTATTTTAAAAAGGAGAGTGTTTTACTTGAATGCGAGTAAGTATCAAAAGGAGTATATTAAGTATCTTTTTAAGCAAGATACTATTCGATTTTTGTTTGTAATCATTGGACTTATATCGATAGGTAGTGCTTATGTAAAAAGAGAGGCTCCTCTTTTACAATCCTTTTATGATGTATTATCAAGCCCGTGGTGTTTTTGTATTATGAATGTTTTAACCTTACTGATTGTTAATCTAAATATGAGTCACCACCTTGAAGGGCAAGAAAATTTTAGTTTGCGTTTTTTGAATCGTAAAAAATTATTATTAGAACAATTTCGCATTGCTTTTAAAATCAATAACATTTTTTTTCTATTTACCATCTTTATGGTTTTTATTGGAGTAAATATTTTTTCAAAGGGTTATATTTCTATTGGAATACAAAAACATGGTATAGTGACTTACAATATTCCTAATATAGTTTATCTTATTTTTTTTCTGATTCGAATGTTTTTTCTTTCCCAATTATTATCTATGGTAAATGTAGCAATTTCTAAACTGACTTCTTCAAAAGGAATTTATATGATAAATATTTTGGTTTTAGCGAGTTTTTTAAATACAGATTTTATAGCGGGAGAAGTTATTGATTCTCTATTCCAAATGAAATTTTTGCCAACAGAATATATGATGGTACTAGCTTATAAAAATTTTTTCTTTGAAGTTTTTTGTTCTTTTCTTTATTTAGGAATTTTACTCTTTATTCTTTTAGCTATTTGTCTTTTGGTTTTAAAAAAAGGGTATGATATTGGAAAATAAAATAGATTATAGGATAAGATAAAGAAAAATCTTAGTAAAAAAGGAATTATAAAGGAGTTATTAAATGAAAATAGAAGTTAAAAATGTTCAAAAAAGGTTTAAGAAAAATATTATATTAGATCAAGTTAACGTAACTTTTGAAAGTGGGAAAATCTATGGTTTTGTTGGAAGAAATGGAAGTGGAAAAACAGTTCTTTTAAAAATGATTTGTGGCTTTTTTACACCAACTAAAGGAGAAATTTTAATCGATGGTGTAAATATTATTAAAGAAAAATCATTTCCAAAAGATACCCGAGCTTTAATCGAAAATCCAAAATTTATTCCAGATTTATCTGGTCTTCAAAACTTAAAATTGCTTGCGAAAATTCAAAATAAAATTAGTGAAAAGGAAATTTTAGAAACCTTAGAAAAAGTAAATTTATTAAAAGAAAAGGATAAAAAGTTTTCAGAGTATTCTCTTGGAATGAAACAAAAATTAGGAATTGCTCAAGTACTTATGGAAGATCCTAAAATCATTATTTTAGATGAACCATTTAATGGGATTGAATCAGAAACAACAAAAAAATTAAGAGATCTTTTATTAGAAGAGAAAAAACGTGGAAAGCTCATTCTTTTGGCAACGCATATCGAAGAAGATTTAAAAACAATGGTAGATGAATTATACGAATTTAATGCAGGAATTGTAACCAAAAAATCATCTTAAATAGAAACGAAAGGTAACCAAAGGTTACTTTTTTTTATAAAAATATCTTATATGTAAGCATTTATAAAAAATAAAACATTTACTTTTAAAGGAATTTATATTTAAAATATATCGTTGAAAAATTAAAAAAATCTAACACTTAAAATAGGTAGAATAGTTTTTTAGTATATTAATGAATTTTAAAGAAAAATTGCATTCTATAGAAAAATAGAATATCATAAGTAATGACTATGGTATAATTTATGTAAAGGAGGAGTTTATGTATGAAAACTGATATAATCGAAACAAAGAATTTAGAAATATCTCTTGGATCCAAAAAAATTTTGGATGATATTACATTTTGCGTAAAAGAAAATGAAATTTTTGGATTTCTTGGACCATCAGGCGCTGGCAAGACAACAACTATAAAAATATTAACCAAACAATTACAGCAATCCCATGGAATTTGCAATGTAAATGTTGCTATTAAGGATATTGGTATTTTAAGTGATAACAGTGGAGTTTATGAAAGGCTTACTGTATATCGTAATATATGTTTTTTTGCTGAATTATCTAAAACGGATCTAAAAGAAGTAGAAAAAGTTTTAAAACAAGTAAAATTATGGGAAGACAAAGATAAAAAAGTGAAAGATTTATCAAAAGGAATGAAACAAAGATTGCTACTTGCTTGTGCGGTTATTCATAGTCCTAAATTATTATTTTTAGATGAGCCAACAGCAGCTTTAGATCCAGCAACAACCGAAGAAATTCATAAAATGTTATTCGAATTAAGAAAAAATGGTACAACAATTTTTTTAACAACGCATAATATGGAAGAAGCCGATGAAATATGCGATCGAGTTGCATTTTTAAACAAAGGAAAAATTGTAGAAATAGGAAAACCTAGCGAGTTAAAATTTAAATATGGAAAAGATACTGTAAAAATAACTTTTGAAGACCATACAGAAATCATAGTAAATAAAGAAAGCGAAAGTATTATAAATTGCTTAAAAGATAGTTCCAAAAAAATCTTATCCATTCACTCATTAGAACCCAATTTAGCGGAAATCTTTTTAGAGTTGACAGGGAGGGAGTTAAAATGAGATTTTATAAAATAAAAGCACTATTTAAATTAGGAATAGAAGATTTATCTAAAAATATGAATGTATTTATTTATGTTTTGATGCCCTTAGGGTTTGCATTTTTATATTCCAATATAGGGGAGGGATCTAAAGAATCCTTATTCTCTCTTTGTGTGTTATTAAATATTGCTATGGTGCCTGTTGCTTTAATGGGAACTATTATTGCGGAAGAAAAAGAAAAAAATACATTAAGAACCTTGATGTTAAATGATGTGAAAGGTTTTGAAATATTATTTGCTAAAGCATTTATTTGTATGTTATTTGTATTTGTAAATGATATCCTGATTTATTTTGTATTTCAGCTTCCTATGGCAAGTTTTTTACTTTATCAAGGTGTTACATTACTTGTAGGAATAGCCGTAATTTTCTTTGGAGCTTTTGTAGGATTAATGGCAAAAAACCAAATGTCCGCAGGATTATTATCTTTACCCTTTATGTTTTTATTAATGGCACCTATGTTTATTATGTTATTTAAAAATGACATAGCAAGTAAAATATCCTCTTTTCTTCCAACCGATGCCATGATGACAATCCTTGCAAAAATCAGTCAGAATGAAATGACATTATCTAGTGTAGGAATGCCTTTTGTTGTAGTCATTGCTTGGTTTATATTGAGTTTTTTACTTTTTAATGTTGCTTATAAAAAAATGGGAGTAGATAATTAAGAAAGAGTATAAAATAGAAAGTAGTTAATATCTCTTTGAAAAATGAATTGTTAAAAAATTACCCATGTTTAAAGAAAAATTACCATATTTTTTAAAAAATATATTGTTTATTGATATGAAAAGGAGAAAGTAGAGTTCTCCTTTTTTTCGTCAATTTATTCAAAAATTGCTTTTTGTGGTACAATAATAAAATGGTGAATATATGAAACAAAAAGAAGAAAAACAAGAAATCCAAATACAAGATAATAAGATTTCTTTAGAAATTATTAAAAAAGCAAATAAAAATATATATCTTCGTTTTAAAGAGGATACCTTAGTTGTTACAGTTCCTTTTTTTACTTCTAGGAAAGATATTGAAAAAGTAATTTATAAAAATCAAGAATGGATTTTAAAAACCTGGAATCAAAGAAAGAAAAAAGAAGAAAAGGAAAAACAATTTTATTATTTAGGAAATCCTTATGATCTTATTTTTTATAAAGAAGCCAATCCTATTTTTATGAAAGAAAATAAAATATATGTAAAGGATCCAAAGACTTTTGATAAATGGTTACTGGAACAAACCAAAAGATTATTTCAAGAAAGACTTTCCTTTCAATACCAAAGATTTGAAGAAAAGATTCCATATCCCATTTTAAAACTAAGAAAAATGAAAACAAGATGGGGAGTCTGCAACCGAAAAAATACAACAGTTACATTAAATACTTTATTAATTCATTACCCAATCGAAGCTCTTGATTATGTAATTATTCATGAATTAAGTCATTTTGTAGAATTCAATCATTCTAAATCTTTTTGGAAAATTGTTTCAAAATACGATCCAGAGTATAAAACGAAAAAAAAGATGTTAAAAGAGTAATTTCGTTTTTTTTTGACAAAAATATCTTTTATACTAAAAGTGGTGATTTTATGAAAGTAAAAATATTCGATGAGGCCCATGAATTAGATTTAGAGTCTGCTGTAAATAAATTTTTAGGAGAAGTATCTGGGGAGATCATTGATATTAAATATCAAGTCGCAGTCAGTGTGTTTTCAGAAGAACAAGTTTTTTGTTTTTCAGCTATGATTATTTATATGTAAAGAGAGAAAAACGAAAGCCCCTTTTTGATTTTCTTGTGATATAATGATAATAGGAGTGATATAGTGGAAGCATGGGATACCTTTAAAGGTGAAAAGTGGAAAGAACAAATCAATGTTCGAAATTTTATTATAGAAAATTATGAAGAATATAAAGGGGACGAATCCTTCCTTACAGGAATGAGCGAAAAAACAAAAAAACTATTAGAAACCTGTTTGCCCCTTTTAGAAGAAGAAAGAAAAAAAGGAATTTTTGATGTAGATTTAGAACATGTAGCGGGAATAAATGCTTATGAACCTGGTTATATCGATATAGAAAACGAAGTGATCGTAGGACTTCAAACCGACCAAGTGTTAAAAAGGATTATAAATCCGTTTGGTGGTATGCGTATGGTAGAAAGTGCCTTATCTTCCTACGGGTATACATTAAAAGAAGAGATGAAAAAAAAGTTCCAATATCGAAAAACACATAATGATGGAGTCTTTGATGCCTATACGAAGGAAATTAGAAGAGCACGTTCCGCAGGACTTTTAACAGGACTTCCTGATGCTTATGGAAGAGGAAGAATCATTGGAGACTATAGACGTATTCCTCTTTATGGAATCGATTTTTTAATCCAAAAAAAACAAGAAGATTTAGATAATATTGTAGAGATCAATGAAAATACAATTCGTCTTAGAGAAGAAGTTAAAGAACAAATAAAAGCTTTAAAAGAAATGAGCGAAATGGCTAATTCTTATGGGTTTGATATAAACCGTCCAGCAGAAACTGCAAAAGAGGCTGTGCAATGGTTATATTTTGGATATCTAGCAGCTATTAAAGAAAATAATGGAGCTGCCATGAGTCTAGGAAGAACCGCAACGTTTTTAGACATCTATCTAGAAAGAGACTTAAAATCAGGACGTTTAAAAGAAGAAGAAGCCCAAGAACTAATAGACCAATTTATTTTGAAATTACGACTTGCACGTCATCTTCGAACACCAGAATATAATGAATTATTTGCAGGAGATCCTACTTGGGTAACGGAGGCCTTAGCAGGAATGACGATGAATGGAAGAAGCTTAGTAACCAAAAACACCTATCGTTATCTTCATACTCTAGAAAACCTAAATCCAAACCCAGAACCTAATTTAACCATTCTTTGGGCCTCTGCACTACCGGAAAACTTTAAAAAATATTGTGCGAAAATATCCATTCAAACAGATTCCATTCAATACGAAAATGATGATCTTATGAGACCTTTATATGGGGATGACTATGCCATTGCGTGTTGTGTTTCTGCAATGCGAGTTGGAAAAGATATGCAATTTTTTGGAGCAAGATGTAATCTTGCTAAAGCCCTTTTATATGCGATCAATGGTGGGGTTGATGAAAAGTTAAAGAAAAAAGTCTTCGCAGATATTCCAAGAATCGAAGACGAATACTTATCCTATGAAACCATTTTACCTGCATACTTTCATGTCCTTGAAAAAGTAGCCCAAGTTTATGTAGATGCCATGAACATCATTCATTTTATGCATGATAAATATGCTTATGAAAGTGGTCAAATGGCGCTTCATGATACAGACGTAAGACATTTAATGGCCTTTGGTGTGGCGGGACTTTCTGTAGCAGTAGATTCGCTTTCTGCTATTAAATATGCTCATGTACGTGCCATAAGAGATGAAGAGGGAATCACGACCGATTTTGAAATTGAGGGAGACTATCCAAAATACGGAAATGATGATGATAGAGTAGACGAAATTGCGGTAATTCTTACACAAAAAATTATAGAAGAGTTAAAAAAACATCCTCTTTATAAAAAAGCAGAACACACTCTTTCCATTTTAACTATAACGTCTAATGTTGTATATGGCAAAAAAACAGGAGCTACTCCCGATGGAAGAAAAGAAGGTATTGCCTTTGCCCCAGGTGCGAATCCAATGCATGGAAGAGATCAAAATGGAGCTTTAGCGTCCCTTAATTCTGTTGCTAAAATTCCTTATAAAGATGTATGCCAAGATGGAATTTCTAACACCTTTTCCATTATTCCAAGTGCTTTAGGAACCAATGAAGAAGAGAGAAAATCCAATCTCGTTTCTATCTTAGATGGATATTTCAAACAAGGTGGGCACCATTTAAATGTAAATGTTCTTGAAAAAGAAACCCTTTTAGAGGCTATGGAATATCCTGAAAAATATCCAAATCTTACGATTCGAGTAAGTGGATATGCAGTTCATTTTAATCGATTGAGCCGTGAACAACAATTAGAAGTGATTGCAAGAACTTTTCATGAGGCAATATGAAAGGCTATGTAAGTTCTATAGAAACTTTAGGATTAGTAGATGGACCTGGTGTTCGCGTTGTTATTTTTCTTTCCGGTTGCCCCCTTCGATGTTTATTTTGTCATAATCCAGAAACATGGAAAAAGCAAGATGGAAAAGAAATGACTTCCGAAGAAGTCTTTCAAAAAATTCAACGTTATCAAAATTATTTTGGAAAAGAAGGGGGAGTAACATTCTCAGGAGGAGAACCTCTTCTTCAAGAAGACTTTGTACTAGAAATTGCTAAAATGTGTAAAAACAACAATATTTCGACTTGTTTAGACACAAGTGGAGTGGGGAGCTACCAGAAAATTTTACCTTATATAGATCTTGTTCTTTTAGATGTAAAAGCATTAGAAGAAAAGAAATATAAAGAAATGACAAACCATGCAATAAAAGATTTTTTAAATTTTATAGATGCTTGTGAAAGAAACAAAAAAAGAGTTTGGATTCGACAAGTGATTGTACCTAGTTATAATGATCAAGAAAAATATATTCGTGAGTTAAAGGATTTTTTAAAAAAATATACAGTAATTGAAAGGATTGATTTACTCCCTTACCATCTTTTAGGAGTAGAAAAATACCAAAAATTAAATCTACCT
>CAMSXY010000054.1 GCA_947065955.1 uncultured Caryophanales bacterium
TAAAGGAATGATAAAAGAGAGCTATCCTGCACAAATCGAAACAACCAAAATTGAAATAGTACCAGAAGAAGATATTTTAAGATAAAAGGTAAAAAAACAACGATGGTTAACATTTATCTATAAGACTAAGATGACAGTCACCCCCTGTATCTTAGTTTTTTTTGTAGAGTTTCTCAACTGAATAGAAGATAAAACAATAAATCCTAAGAGGAGACAATAAATTGCCTAGATACTTTTTGGATACAAAAATATAATAAACTTATCCTTGTTAAAAACATGAAAAGAGGAGGAATAGATAAAATGAAAAAAAATGTTTTAACAAGTTTAGGAGTTCTAGGAGCAATTGGCATTTTATGCCTTATTTTTACACCTAAAGAGAAACTCCAAATATTTATTGATGATGGTAAAAGTAAAGGAGAAATGAAACTTGTAAGTAGTGTTTTACCAATTGACTATAAAAATGGTTATTTTTATATCAAAAAGAATGGCTATCACGAAAACATAATGTATTTTGATTATGACTCAAAAAAAGAAGTCTATCTCTGCAATAAACCAAATTGTAAACATAACAGTACAGTTTGTTCTTCGTATTTAGATTTTAAAGGTGCCAATGAGTTGTTTTATTCTAATGATTCACTATACTTTTTGGATTCATCGGCAAAAGGAGATACGATAGTAGCCTCTGCGGATGGAACAGTACAAAGTGTAAATCAAAAGCCTTCTACTTTATATAAAATTAATTTAGATGGTACAGAAAAACAAAAAGTGTTTACAACTCCCAGTGGAACAAGGATATCCATGCCTTATGTTATAAATGGTAATAAATTATATGGATACTTAGAAAAAAGGGAACTAGCAGATAAACAGGACTCTTCCATTACAGCAACTATAACAGAAAGAAAATTGATTGTTATTAATTTAGATACAGGGAAATATGAAGAATTAAAAGAAGGTTTATATGAAACTTTAATTGGTGTTTATAAGGGGAAACTTGTTATTCAAGAAATAGATTATCTTAAAGACCCAAATTATTTTAAAGATGACACCAATGCCTTTTTAGATAATCTTTACAATTCTAAAACCAAAATAAAACTATTGGATGTAGAAACCAAAAAGGAAGAATATATCTATGAAGATATTTATAAAAACATGGAAAAAATGCAATTTTATAAAGATGGAATTTACATAAAAGGAAAGAATAGTAAAACTTTAGAATATATTGATTTTTCTACTAAAAAGAAAGAAGTTATAAAAGAATTGCCACAAAGTACTATGGAAATCAGTACTATTATCGATGATAAAGTATTAGTTTATTCCTATAAAGATAAGGAGGCCCACCTAGGGGATGCTTATTATATCGATTTAGCAACCAAAGAAATGAAACCATTCAATTTAAAAGATAAAAATGAATATTTAGTAGAAATTTTAGCAAGTAACGACGATTATTATTTTGTTAAATTAGAAACGATTCTTGGCGAGGAATATACTACTTGGGCTGGAACCAAAACAAGAAAGATTATAGGCATTGATTATGGTTTAATAAAAAAAGCAGATTATTGGTTATCTAAAGAAAATTATATAAAAATGACAAGTATAAAGTAGGGATATTTATGTTAGAAATTAAAAATTTGAACAAAAGGTATGGTAACAAGCTAGTATTAAAAAACATTCATTGTAAATTGACAAACGGAGTATATGGACTTCTTGGACCCAATGGTACTGGGAAGTCCACTCTTATGAATATTATTACAACCAATTTAAAGGCGGATTCTGGAGAAATTTTATGGGATGGAAATACAATAGAGAAACTAGGAAATGATTATCGTAAAGTTCTAGGGTACATGCCTCAGCAACAAGGACTTTATAATGGTTTTACAGGATACATGTTTTTAAATTATATTGCTGTATTAAAAGACATTCCTAAAAAAGATATTAAATTTGAAATAAAAAAAGTTACAGAATCCGTTAATTTAATGGATAGTATACATAAAAAAATTGGAACTTATTCAGGTGGGATGAAACAAAGACTTTTAATTGCAAGTGCTATTATAGGAAATCCTAAACTGATTGTATTGGATGAGCCAACAGCAGGATTAGACCCCAAAGAACGTGTTAGAGTAAAAAATTTAATGGCTTCTCTTGCAAAAGATAAAATTATAATCATTGCAACCCATATCGTACCAGATATAGAAAATATGGCAGCTTCTATTCTAGTATTAAAAGAAGGGATATTATTAAAAGAAACAGAGCCTGCTAAATTAATACAAAAATATGCTTTAAATGGTAATTTAGAAGATGTTTATATGAGTATTTTCGCAAATGGTGAGGAAGTATGAGAATTTTAAAATTTGAATTTTTAAAAATTATAACTAACAAACGATTTATGGTTACACTTATAATTTTTTTGATTTTTAATTTATTATTCCTAAATTATCAAAATTATGTAAAACCCGAAAATGGTATTTTCTATAAAGCCTATAAAATATTAGAATCGGATTTAAAAGGAAAAACACATAAGGAAAAGGGAACCTATATTTATGAAATTTATGAAAGAGCTAAAGCAATTAATATTATTTATGATATACAAAATAATGCCAAAAGCGAAAATCCAGCTATGCGAGAATATGCCAAGGCCTTACGTGAAGAAAATAAAGAACTTTATAATAAATATTATGAGGAATCCAAAAATCCAACATGGAGATATACCAAAAATGGAGATACAGAACTTTCCTTTTTACAAAAAATAAAAAGTGATTATGATACTGTGAATAATTATCAAGGATCTTTAAATGAAATTCTAGAAAATGCAGATACTCTAAAAAGTGTTTCTATTTTTAAAAGTAAAGATGAAGTATCTTTAAAAAGTATTATAAAAACAGCAAGTGTATATAAGGGTATGTTAAACACAAAAATCGATTATGAAATAGGAAAAGCAGTACAAATTATAGCAGGCGTTAGCATGACCGATTTTTTTGTTTTAATTTTGGTATTTGTTCTTTCAACGATTCTTATGACAGAAGAGAAAGAAAAAAATTTATTTGCTATTATAAAAAGTACAAAAAATGGACAAGAAAAAACGATAATATCTAAAATAATATCTTTATTTGTAATTGTTTGTTTGCTATGTATTTTATTTTATGGAATGAATTTTATATATTATTTAATTACTTTAGGATATGGAAATCTCTTTTCTACAATACAAAGTGTTCCAACCCTTTTACTATCTACTTTTAAAATAAATATAGTAGAATATTTACTATTATTATTGGGAGCAAAATGTCTTTATCTATTTCTTTTGGCCCTTTTAACGTTTTATCTTGCCATTAAATGGAATAGTTCTAGTGAAGTGGTACTTATACTCCTTATTCTGGTTTTGTTTAATTTTTTACTTTATAAAAATATAGATATAACCTCTTGTGTTAATTTACTAAAATCGTTTAATTTAATCAATTTAATCAATACAAACGAAATTTTTAGGGTATATGATAATTTAAGATTTTATTCTATCTTTGCCTCCAAAGCAAGCATTTTATGTATTTTGCAAGGAGTAACAGTCGTACTTCTTATAGTATTTTCCATTCACCAATATTTAAAAAGTAGAAAAATAATGGTAAGAGAAAACGTAATATTTTCAAAATTAAAAAAATTTAAATTAGTAAAAAATATAAGGTTTAATAGTATTTTTTCTTTTGAAGCTTATAAATTATTGTTTGTTAATAAAGGACTAATAATTATTATTTTATTTTCCTTATTTATTGGTTTTAATTTTAAAAATCAAAATTTTAACTTATCTTATAATGAAATATTTTATAAAAATTATATGGATATTTTAAGAGGAAATTTGAATTTAGAGAAAGAAAAACTTATAGAAAATACAATAAAAGATTATGATAAAGCATCCGAAGAGCTAGCACGCATTCGTGAAAAACTAAAAAATGGTGAATTATCCAATAGAGAAGCAATGCTTGCATCACAACCATACGAAGATATTTTAGCGACAAGAGAAATATTTACCAAAATAGAACAAAAATATGCTTACATAAAAGAAAATCCTAAAGCTTCGTTTGTGTATGATACAGGGTATTATAAACTATTTAGAGTGAATAAATCGATAAATGAATATGATATATATTTAATAATAACTACCATCATTTTCCTTTTAGGTTTATTTATAATGGAGTATAAAACAGAATTTATTCATATTTTAAATACCACTAAAAAGGGGAGAGTTAAAACTGCTAGAAAGAAAGTTTTGGTTACAATCCTAGGCTGTACACTTCTTTATATTATAAGTAGTATTCCTGAAATACTGGGCGTATTGAAAATGTATGGAATGGAGAATGGGAATATGTCGATTATAAGTTTAGAGGTATTTCATAATTTGCCAGCATGTATTTCAATATTTTCTTATTTAATAGCCTTTTATATAGTACGGTATATATCTTATATTTTAGTAATTTTAATAATTGAATATATTTCTTTAAAACTTAAAAACTTTATGTTTGCTTTTATAACTTCTATTTTTGTATTATTAACACCTTTTCTTATAAATATTTTAAAAATAGTTTCCAATGATTTATTTCCACTTATGAATTTATCTATCATTGTGAATAATTTAGTTTATCTGCTCTTTATTCCTACTATAGTAATGATAAGCTTTTTCTTGTATAATAATATCGTTAAGAGATTGGAGTGATTCTTTTGGGCAAAATTCTAATTGTTGAAGACGAACAAGCCATCGTAGATTTAATTTTAATGGGACTTAGATCAAATGGATACAAAGTAGATTATGCTCTTGATGGTGAGGCAGGAGCCGATTTTATTATGGAAAATCATTATGATTTAATTTTACTTGACATCATGCTTCCCAAATTTGATGGTTATGAATTATTAGAATATGCAAAACAAGAGAAAATTCCCGTAATTTTTATTACCGCCAAGAGTGAATTAAAAGATCGGGTAAAAGGTCTTAATAAGGGAGCCGATGATTATATTGTAAAACCTTTTGAGATGGAAGAATTGATTGCTCGCGTAAATTCTGTGCTTAGAAGATACAAAGGGACAATTAAATTGCCCAATATAACCATTGATACAAAGACACACGAAGTAAAAAAAGGTAATGTAGTTGTTCGCCTTACCCCAAAAGAATACGACTTACTAATTTATTTGATTGAAAATGCGGGAAACATTTTAACAAGAGAACAAATTTTAGCAAGTGTATGGAATAAAGAAATGGAGGATACTAGAACCGTTGATCTACATTTAGGAAGACTCCGTAAAAAATTAGGATTAGATACAGTAATTAAAACTTTACCAAAAGTGGGCTATCTGTTTGAGGTGTAACATGAAATTTTCTTTAAAAGTTGTTATAGGAACCATGCTAATTGTAGTTATTATGTTTTCCTTATCAGGAATTATTTTAATTCATGAAAATTTTAAAAATTCTTATCAATTACAAATGAAAACAAACTTTAATGAACACAATTTGGAAAAATATAGTATAGAATCCAATATCCATGAAAATATTTTGGCAGATGGGAACTTCGATTTAGAAAAATTAGAAAATTATCTTTATACTTTAACTTTTTATTTAAAAAATTCAAGGAAGTTAGCCATATTTATAAATAAGGAAAGCATTTGGAACAATATTCCATTTGAGATAAACGGATTGGAATGTGAAGAGACTTGTATCAAAACACACGATTTTAAAAAGTATAGTATTTTAAAATCGAATATTTCGATTAACAAGAAAGATATTTCCATTATAAGTGTTTATGATATTTCGTTTGTATTTGAAGTGCGAAATCAGAATTTACTAAAATTTTATATTTTAGATGCCATTTTGCTTGTATTAGGTAGTTGTTTAACCATGTTATTTGCTAAGGTTTTAACAAAACCAATTAAAACATTAAACGAAACAACCAAAAAAGTTGCTAATGGAAATCTGGATATTAAAATTGCTATAAAAGGAAAAGATGAGATCAGTGAATTGTCAAGGTCTTTTGCTTTCATGATTGAAGCGATAAAAAAAAGACAAGATGAATTAGAATTGTCGTTGAAACAAAGAGAGGATTTTGTTTCTAATTTCACACATGAACTCAAAACCCCCATGACTTCCATTATGGGATATACAAAAGTGTTAAAGCAAGATAAATATAGTAAGGAAGACAAAGAAAAAGCACTGAATTATATCTATAGTGAAACAAAAAGATTAGAAGTACTTTCACATAAATTATTGGATTTAATAGGATTAAGTGAAGATAAAATAGTCATAAAGCCTATCAATACAACTTTATTATTTCAGGAAATACAAAGTTTAACTATCAGTAGATTTCCAGATATGCATGTAAGTTTAGATATAAAAGAACAAACCATTCTAGGTGATAAAGAATTATTAATTACCTGCCTTATGAATTTAATAGAAAATGCTTATAAAGCAAGTGATAAAAATAAAAAAATTAAAATAATAGGTAAAACGATTTCAAACAAATATAAAATTTCTATTATTGATAATGGAATTGGAATAGAAAAAGAAGAAATAAAGAGAATCACAGAAGACTTTTATAGAGTCGATAGATCAAGAAGTAGAGAAAAAGATAGTTATGGTTTGGGACTTGGATTGTGCTATAAAATTTTAAAGTTTCATAATACAAACTTGCATTTTAAAAGTCAATTGGGAAAAGGGACAAAAGTAAGTTTCGAGTTGGAGGTATTAAAAAATGGACAATAACCGTATATTCGTAATATGTATTGGGATTTTTATCATCGCAATTTTTGCCCCTATAACAACCCTTTATCTATTAGAAGATCAAAATATTTATGATCTTAATAGGATTTATCTAAATAAGTTGAAAGAGGGAAATAACAAAGTCAATAACCCTATCATTGACACAATTTATGTCAAATATAATGGAACAAATTATAATGTATCCACCTTTGATGAATATCAATATTCTGTTTTGGATAAAGTCATCGAAGGCAAACACCATAGAAATAAGAATTTGGAAAAACTAAAGGAGTTAGAGAAGATTGGATTATTAAAAAACGATTTTTTCCTCTTTCTAGCATCCTATAAACAAATTATTACAAGAACCAATGCATTTCAAAGCGGAACTTTAAGTTATTCTAATAAAAGATTATTTATTCCAAAAGATAACTTTGAAACGGCTTTTATGTCTTTTGAAGTAGAGAATATAACAGGTAAAATTATTGGTTTAAAAATCCCGAAAGAATATATAGTAAATAAAAAAGATATTTTAGAGTGTTATATTGATTACTTGAATTTAAAAAGTGACGATTGGATTTTTAAAAATAATTCTATAACTTCAAAAACAAAAAAAGTTGAAATTAAAATAGAGAATATAAATAACCTTATTTCAATCTCTATCGTTCCTTATTTTTAAAAGCAACCCACTTAAAAAATGGAAGTGAATATTATTATTTATTCGAAATGTT
>CAMSXY010000055.1 GCA_947065955.1 uncultured Caryophanales bacterium
CACAAGGATGAACACTCTTTCCCTACACGACGCTCTTCCGATCTTTTTCAATTCTATAAATTTCGAATATATCAAGATACGTACAATTTTTTTGCATATCAAGCTTGAAATCAGTTTTTTCGATGTATTTTATTAATTCGTTAAGTTTATTGAATAAATGTTTTTTATCATCTAAACAACATTGATATTCATTATTTTCGTAATACTCTGTAGCTATATATAGTAAATATTTGATATTATTTTTTTCTTCTTTCATAATTTTTTCTCCTATTCATTTTGTAAAAACTCAAATTCATCCTTTGTGACACTTAAATAATCCAATGATAAATTTGAAAACCATTCATTTTTAATTTTTTTCAATTCTCTTAATTTAAAATCGCTTTTGCCATTCATTTTTTCATTAACTGTAGTAATTCCAATACCTAACAAATTAGCTATATCTTCATACTTTTTTTTATAACGATTTAATTCAGCTATTAAATTTGGATACATATTTCACCATCCTTTCTATCGTCAAAATACGGTTTTCCGTATTAGATAATTCAATTTTATACGATATTCCGTATTTTGTCAATCCCTTTTAATAAAAAAAATACGTTTTTCCGTATTTTTGGTGTTTACTTTTTAGATTTATTGATATATAATTATCTTTGAGAGGAGGAAAAAATATGGATTTTAGACAAAAATTAGATTATTTTATGAAAGATAATTCAATAAATAATTTAAATCAATTAGCATTAAAATGCGATATTCCATACACAACCTTAAGAGATTGCTATGAAAAAAATAATGCCGACAATTCGAGAATGCTAACTATTCGAAAACTTGCAAAATATATGAATTGTACTACGGATTATCTTGCATACGATGAACTAATAGATCCATCACAATCAAAAATAGATGGTTCCGATTTTTCTTTCTTAAATAATAATTCGCAATCACAAACTGAATATGATGACAAAATCAAAGAACTAGAAACTAAAAATGGAGTTAAAATTTTATATTCAACAGAAAAACCCCTAACACAAGAAGACTACCTAGATATTAATCAGCTTGTTTTAGAGGTTATGAAACAACAAGAAAAAAAGTAATGTTTTATATTTGGTTAAAACTTGCTAGTACAGGAGTTTTAATATAGATTTTTGTATTAGTGAGGAGGTGGGATGTATGAAACAATGCAAATATTGTCGAACAGAGATCGATAAAAAAGCTAAAATTTGTCCAAATTGTCATAAAAAACAAGGTTCTATTATTATTGGAATTTTCTCTACGTTCTGTATAATAATTATAGCCATAGCTATTTTTGGTGGCGATAACAATAGTAAAGAAAATAATAAGTTCGAAAAAAATAAAGAAAATACTGTTACCGTAGCAAATTTTAGCTCTATGACAGAAGCAGAAATTGATTCATGGTGTAATACTAACAAAATTAATTGTTCTATAACTAGCGAGTATTCTAACTCAATTGTTAAAGATGGGTTTGTAAGCCAAAGTATAGATGCTGATAAAAAGATTTATGAAGGAGATAAAATTAAAATTATATTTTCTTTAGGCAAGGAACCAACAAATGAACAAAAGAATGCATTAAAAAAAGCGGAATCATATTCAAAAACAATGCATATGTCTAAAAAAGGAATTTATCGTCAGTTAACTTCTGCTATTGAAGGCTTCGATGAGGAAACTGCACAATATGCTATCGATAATATGACGGCTGATTGGTTTGCAAACGCGCTAGAAAAAGCTAAATCATATCAGAAAAACATGAGCATGTCAAAAAAGGCAATTTATAATCAATTAACTTCATCAATTGAAGGATTTACTAATGAAGAGGCTCAATATGCTATTGATCACTTAGAGGATTAAACAAAAAAAGAATAGCCCCTCTGCAAGAACTATTCGTATATATTTTATCATAATTAAAAATTAAAATAAAGTATGTAATTTTAGAACTATGTCATTTTAAATGGAATTGAATTGGAGGTGAAGGAATGAATACAGAAATTGAAGAAAATATAAAGGAAAAAATAAAGCTTGATAAAGCCTATGTAAATTATCATAAAATAATCGATAAAAACCTTCCCTACAAATTTTCTTACTTAGATGAATGGACGTTAAAAAAATCAAAAAGATTATTGGAAGAAACAGAATTAATAGAAAACAAACAAGAAAGTAAATTTAGAACTTACAGTAGAGGAACTATAATAAAAGTTGATTTTGGAGTTGGATTAGGTTCTGAAATGTCACAAGTTCACTTTGCTATCGTATTAAATAATTATGACAATCCTAAAAACAACATTTTAACAGTAATTCCATTAACATCTAAAAAAAGTGATTTTAATTTAAATCTTGGAGGATTAGTAATTGAAAAATTGATAGAAAAGGTAAAAAAGGAAATAGTCAATATAGGAATAAATGAAGAATTAAGTATCAAAAAATCTATAGATGAAGCTAAAATTAAAAAACTAAGTACATTATTGTCATATTATAAAAGTAATGTCAAAAATACATATGCTTGTTGTAGTCTAATCACTACGATTTCCAAAACTAGGATTTTCCAACCAATTAATGAATATGATATTATTGGTAGAGAAAAATGTTCTAGTGAAGTTATGGATAAAATAGATAATGAAATTTTACAGAGATTTACAAAGAATAATTTGACAAAACTTGGGAAATAATGTATATTATGCTTAACAAAGGACATTTCGTTCCATTTGTTAATCAAAGACCCTAGCGGTCCAAAGAGATAGCTCATCATGAACTATCTCATTTTTTTGTTAAAAATTTAAAAATGTTCTGTTTTTAACTTAAAAACCCCGTTCATGCAGTTTCAAGGCTAGTTCATGCAGGTTCGCGAAAAAAAATATTCAAATGTGATATGATTTTCGTGAGGTGAAAAAAGCAAAATGAAATATGAAGTAAGATATATTGAATTAAATAGCAACTTAAACTATTTATGTTTAATAATTAAAAACAAAACATTTATATTTATTAACGAAAAAAAGACTACATCTGTTGGAGCAGATATAGTCAAAATGTACAAAAATTAATCCCTCGCCAGGAATCTTTTTTTGTACACTCATTTTAACAAAAATAACAAATTTTTGCAACAAAAGGAGTGATATTTATGTCTAAATTAAATGTAGATATAAATGAAATGGAAATTGAAATAAAAAAAGCATATAGCGATTATTTCAATTCAATTAAAAGCAATTATATAAGTTGGCTAACTGGAGCTGTATATATTAGAGTTTCAACAGACGATCAAGTTGAATACTCACCTGCTTCGCAAGTAAAGCTTGCTTTAAAATACGCCAAAGAACATAATATTTATATTCCATTTGAAAACATTTTTAAAGATGATGGAATTTCTGGAACAAAAATAGAAAAAAGAACACAATTTCAATCAATGATTGCTAAAGCAAAAACTAAACCTAAGCCATTTGAAACAATCCTAGTCTACTCTTTTTCACGTTTTGCAAGAAATCGTGAAGACAGTATCGTTTATAAATCTTTGCTAAGAAAGCGATTAGGAATTAGTGTTGTAAGTATTACACAACCATTAAGCGATGGAAAAGAAGCAATTATTCTTGAAGCGATGTATGAGGCTATGGATGAATACTACTCTGTTGATCTTGCCGAAAACTCTATTCGTGGAAAATTAGAAAAAGCAGAACGTGGGGAACATCAAGGGAATCCACCTTACGGCTACATCTACAATAAAAATACAAGAATGCTAGAAATAGATCCAGAACGTGCAGAAGTTGTTAAAATGATTTTTAAGGAATATAATAATGACCCCAAAATGAGTATAAAAAGAATTGTAGTCAAATTAAATGCAATGGGGATTAAAACGGCTCGAGGAAATTTGTGGTCTGATAGAAATATAAATATCATTTTAAACAATCCAGCTTATATCGGAAAGACCCGCTTTTGTTTAGGTGGAATGAAACGAAATTGGGATAATCCAAACATTCAACTTCATGACGGAATACATGAACCTATTGTTGACTTAGAAACATTTGAAGAAGCACAAAAAAGAAATAGGAAAAGAAAAGAATTATATTTTAAATATGCACAACCAAACGTAAAACACGAGCATTGGATCAGAGGAATTCTCAAGTGTAGTGATTGTGGATCTACTCTCGTTAAAATTAAAGTTGTTAGTAGAAAAACAGCACACTTTCAGTGTACCCACTACATAAAAGGAAAATGCATACACAATCACTACATTCGCGAAGATATAATAATATCTGCAATTTTAGAACAAATAAAAAAAGATTATACCGAAAAAATCGATATAAATATCGTTTCTAAGGAAGAAAATTGTAAAGACGATATAGAAGTCATCTTAAAACTTTTAAAGCAACTAGAAGCAAAAGAAAAAAGAATTAAGACAGCTTACTCCGAAGGAATTGATACTTTAGAAGAATATAAAGAAAATAAATTAAATATCCAAAAAGAAAAAAGCAATTTAGAAAGAGAATTAAAAAAAATAGAATATGATTCTAAAATAGAAAATCAAAAACAGCAAGTATATAGCAAATGTGCTAATGCATACGAAATTTTGTCGGATCCGAATTCAGACGAAAACACAAAATATACAATATCGCACGAATTATTCGATAAGATAATTTACGATAAAATCAATCAAAAAATAACAATCTACTACAAATGATTGTTATTTTATTTTTATAAAGCCTTATTTTTAAAGGGATAAATAGCATTATACCGTTTGTACTTGCTCCCCACTAAATCACCCTTATGACAATATTCTGCTGTATTTTCAGCAATTCCTTGCCAAAGTACACAGGAAATAAAATCAGTATCATATTCACCATTCGAATTTTTAAAACTACGAGGTACAGCTAATGTAATATTAGAAACTTTATGACCACTTTCCGTTTCACGTAATTCTGGATCTCTAACAATACGTCCTACAATAACAGTTTGATTTAACATAAATGTCCTCCTTTCGCAAACAATATAACACATCCATTTTACGAAAACAAAAGATGATTTTTTTAAAATCATCTTTAAAGACAACCAGATTTTATAAATCACCAAACAGTTCTACTATTTTAAAAAAGAAACTATTCCCTAAATATATAAAAATATACTAAAAATAATTTTTTAAAAGAGCATTCAATTCTACTGCATACTCCATAGGCAATTCTTCACGGAACCGCTCAATAAATCCTAAAATCAAAAGTTCTTTCGCTTTTTCTTCTGGAATTCCATGACACATCAAATAAAATAACTTTTCTTGACTGATTTTCGAAACACTTGCCTCATGTTCTAAAAAAGAAGTACCATTTTCTACTATATTTTTAGGAATAGTATCACTTTTGGATTTATCATCTAAAAGAATTGTATCACATTTAATAACACTTTTTGAATGATTAGCATCCTTATTTATACGAACCGTTCCTCGGTAATTAGAAATTCCACCATTCGCCGCAATAGATTTGCTAATAATATTACTTTGTGTATAAGGGGCTAAATGAATCATCTTTGCTCCAGTATCTTGATATTGTCCGCTACTTGCAATAGCAACACTAATACAATTTCCTTTCGCACCCCGACCTTTTAAAATACAACTTGGATACTTCATATTTGCTTTAGAACCAATATTGCCATCAATCCATTCCATCAACCCATTTTCTAAAACAATAGCTCTTTTAGTTACTAAATTATAAACATTATTCGCCCAATTTTGAATAGTTGTATACCGACATTTTGCATCTTTTTCTACATAAATTTCAACGACAGCAGCATGAAGAGAATCTGTTGTATAAGTAGGAGCTGTACACCCTTCCATATAATGCATTTCGCTTCCTTCTCCAACAATAATAATCGTTCGCTCAAACTGTCCCATATTTCTACTATTAATTCGAAAATAACTTTGTAGGGGTCTTGTTATTTTCGTATGAGGCGGAATATAAATAAAAGTCCCCCCACTCCATACAGCGCCATTTAAAGCAGTATATTTATTTTCATCATATAAAACTAAATGATTAAAATATTTCAAAAATAAATCAGGATATTCTCTTAAAGCGGTATCTGTATCACAAAAAATAACTTTTTTTTCTACTAATTCTTCAATCATATTATGGTATACGACTTCACTTTCAAATTGTGCACCAATTCCTGCCAAATACTTTACTTCTGCCTCTGGAAGTCCTAATTTTAAAAAGGTATCTCTCGCTTCTTTTGGAAGATCTTCCCATTTATTTTCAACCTTTTCCCCAACTTTTTTATAGTAGGTAATTTGATCAAAATCAATATCAAGGTTTGGTCCAAAAGTGGGATTTTCTAACTCTAAAAACTTTAAATAAGATTTTATACGAAAATCTCTCATCCAGATAGGTTCCTTCTTTTGTTTGGAAATTTCAATAACGCTTTCCTTTGTTAAACCTTTCTTCATTTTATCACCATAGTGTTATTATACTTTAGTTTCCAACATTTGTAAATGATAAAAAAAAGAAAGAATTTATTTTTCTTCCTCTAATTTTTGTAAAATTTTTTCCATTCCCCACCAAGAAAGTAAAGCACATTTTTTTCGATTGGGTTGCCTTCCTATATCACTATAAACAAGAGCCTGTTCTAGTTTTTCTCCATCGTATTCCTCTTCTTCTAACATAGCATAATAATTTTTAATAATTTCTTTTGCTTCCTCTACACTTTTTCCAATCAGTGTTTCAACCATAATGGAAGTTGCACTTGTAGAAATTGCACAAGCTTCTCCTTCAAAACGAATATCTAGGATTTTGCCATCTTCTATTTTTACCATTAAATCAACTTCATCAATACAACTTTCATTATTCATATTTTGTGTCATATATCCATCTTCTTTTATAAGACCTTTATGTCTTGGGTTTTGATAATGATCCAAAATGATTGTTCTTTTTAATTCTGCATCCATAAAATCCTCCAATTTATTTCAATATAGCAAAAAATTTAGCATATTCAATACGTTTTTCCATAATAAAAAATTATAAAAAAAGGGAGTTAAAATCTCCCTTATATTTTATCTTCTTTTTTGACCAGAGTCCTTTTCTTCATACTGCCCTACGATTGCCTCTTTTAACTGTCTAAGAAAAGATTCTTCATCAAAAGCTCCCTGTGGTTTTTTATTTGAGTTAGTACTTGAAAATTGAGGAGAAACGGGAACCTTAGAAATATTTTGTAATACATAACCTTCCTTAATGTTTGTATCTTTAATATCAATATTTAACTTACCATCTTTAACTAATATATAGATCGGAAGAGCGTCGTGTAGGGAAAGAGTGTTCATCCTTGTG
>CAMSXY010000056.1 GCA_947065955.1 uncultured Caryophanales bacterium
CATATTTTTAAAATGCACTTTTTATTGTATCTACTTTATGGGGTGCATTTCATATTTAAGGCTATTGCACAAAAAGTGTGCAATAGCCTTTTTATGATTTTTATAATAATTAACATGAAATAAATGAATGATTGAAATAAAGTTTTAAATGGAATAAGTTGATAATTCCAATTTATTTAACGAAAAATTAAATAAAAAAACTACAATATTTTTTAGATAATTATTTTTCGATTTTTCTTGTATTTTTATTATTTCATGTTATAATAAAACGTAAAATTTTTCTGTGTAAAAACATAAACCAATTTTTAAACTTTACATATACTATGGTATGGAGGTTTAAATATGTTTAATTTTACCGATGGCTTTTTTAATAAAGTAGAGAAAAAAACAAATGTGGATAAAAACACTATTTTAGAGCTTGCTAAAAAATTACAACAAAATGATTTAAAAAATGAAGGAACTTTAAGGGAAATTGTACAAGAACTAGGAAAAATGACAGGGAAAGAAGTTAGTAAAGAAAAAGAAGATAAAATTGTAAATGCAGTTATACACGATGAGGTACCTAAAGATATTAATAAATTCTTTTAAACTCTTTCCCCTTGGGGGAGATTATGGGGTATTGGATTTCTAAGGAATATGTTTTTTTAGATGATTTATGGTATATTGGTGAGGGAAAAGAGGCAAAAGTTTATCGATATTTTCATGAAGCTGTAAAGATTTATCGTCATGAAAAGTTAAAAAACCGATTAACTATGGAGGAAGTTTCTAGACTTTCTGTTATACCAACGAGGTATATTTTACTTCCAAAAAGAATAGTAAAGAATGATGACTATGATTTTTGTGGGTATACGACTCTTTATAAAAAAAATCACTTTAAAGAAAATCCGCAAGAATTTTTGTGGAATTTTTCTATTAAGGACTTTTTTGACTCTATTTCGAATCTAAGAAAAGAGTTAAATATTCTTGGAAATTATTCTGTGTTGATATCAGATGTAATTCTTCAAAATATTGTTTTCAATTATAATAAGATGTATATGGTGGATCCAGGAAATTTTCTTTTTACTTGCATACCTCTTCCTGAAATAGATGAATTAAATCTTTTTGAACTACAAATGGGAATTAAGCGGATTATTGGAAAATTATCTAAAGTTTGTAATAAGGATAAACGTTTTTTCATATTAAATCAAATGTGTAGTACCAACTCGCTTTATCATGGACAATTTATTGTGAAATATTTAAAAGAAGAGATCCAAAAGGAATATGGAAGTATGGAACATTTTGAAGAAGAATTCAAACCCAAATTGAAGATAAAAAGTTTTAAGTGAAGAGAATAGGATATGAAAATTGAATTTTATTAAATAGATTGATCTGTTATTTAATAAAAAAGTCATTTTTCTTTATTTAAAAAGGCATAATTTTAAAGATTATGTCTTTTTTTGCTGTTTTTAAGGTGATTATTTTATGATAAATTGAACCTAAAGGAAGTGTATCCAGCATTTTGAAAACAACGGATGGCTGTACGATTTGGTCAACAGGAGCAACTTGTACCATTAGTGCACCGACAATAACACCTATAAGTGGATACACAGGAAACGGCTTTGGAACATGTACTTCTGTTACCTATAGTGCCAGAACAAGCTATAATTTTTTGAATAATACAACTTTATATGCCATTTGGAAATCTTCTAGTGTGAAAACTTGTAGAGTAGAGGCTAGTGAAAATGTTTCTGAAACTTAATCAAGGTGCTATAGCGATTGTACCAGTGCTGGGGGAGGAAGTGCTTGTGATACCAATTGTATTTACGATAACATCTATAAATTTCTATATAATGAATGTTGTAGTAGAGTTGGTGGATGTACTGAATAAACACTTTGTTCCTTTATATAGAAAATAATATATTAAATAAATTTCCTGTTTTCGACTTTTATTTTTTAATAAATTTCTTGAAAAATAAAAAAATATTCATATCTTCTTTTAAAAAGCCATATAGTTTATTGAACAAAAGGAAAGTAGGGATTATATGGAAAAAATAGATATTATAAGAAGCATTACAGAAAGAACAGGAGGAGATATTTATTTAGGTATTGTAGGTGCAGTAAGAACTGGAAAATCAACGTTTATAAAAAAATTTATTGAAACTTTGGTTGTCCCTAATATAGAAGATGAATATGAAAAGAAACGTACCCTTGATGAAATTCCACAATCAGCACAAGGAAAAACGATTATGACAACAGAACCAAAATTTGTTCCAAGCAATGCCGCAAAGATTAAAGTTGATGACTTTTTTGCCAATGTTCGTTTAGTAGATTGTGTTGGGTATGTGATACCTGGTGCAAAAGGGTATGAAGATGAAAACGGTCCAAGACTTGTAAAAACGCCTTGGTATCAAGAATCGATTCCTTTTATAGAGGCTGCTGAAATTGGAACAGAAAAAGTTATTAAGGATCATTCTAGTATTGGAATTATTGTAACAACCGATGGTTCTATTGGAGAAATTGAACGAAATAGTTATATGGAAGCCGAAGAGAGAATTGTTAACGAATTAAAAGAAATTGGGAAACCATTTATTGTTCTTTTAAATTCTACCCATCCAATGTTACCAGAAACAGAGCGAATGGCAGAAACGCTTCACGATAGTTATGGAGTTCCTGTTATGCCTATTAATATAGAGGCCATGACCGAAAGGGATATTTATGCGATTTTAAGAGAAGCTTTGTACGAATTTCCTGTTATGGAGGTAAAAGTTAATATGCCAGATTGGATTGCTTGCTTATCTCCAAATAATTGGTTGAAACAAGTTTATATTGAAAAAATTCGTGAGAGTGTTATTGAAATTGATAAATTAAGGGATATTGATAATATAACAAGTCATTTTTCAAACTGTGAATATATTAGTAAAGCCTTTTTATCCGAGGTTAACACCTCTACTGGGGAAGTAACAGTTACACTTCAGGCTCCGAATGAGCTTTATAATCAGGTTTTAAAAGATATTATTGGAGTTGATATTACTTCTCGTAGTGAACTTTTAACTTTATTCCAAGATTATAATGAAGCTAAGGTAGAATACGATCAAATTAAAACTGCTTTAAAGATGGTAAAAACAACAGGTTATGGAGTTGCTTCTCCAAGCCTTACAGATATGAAACTTGATACTCCAGAAATTATTAAACAAGGAAGTCGTTATGGTATTAAATTAAAAGCAGTTGCACCTTCTATACACATGATTCGTGTAGATGTGGAATCTACTTTTGAACCTATCATTGGAAGTGAAATTCAAAGTAAAGAACTTATTGATTACATTATGAAAGATTATGATACCGATGCTGATGCTATTTGGAAAAGTGAGATTTTTGGAAGAAGTTTAGATGTTATTGTAAAAGAAGGAATTCAGGCGAAACTTTCTTTAATGCCAGAAAATGCTCGTTTTAAACTTCAACAGACGTTAACAAAGTTAGTAAATAAAGGTTCTGGAAATTTGTTTGCTATTGTACTTTAATAAAATTTTATATCCACAGTCGTGGATATTTTTTTCACATAAGCTACTAAAATATTGAAATTAGCTTATAAATGCTTGGAGAGCGAGAAAAGTTGTTGTATCCTATTTTTAGGAGGGATACAATGAGAAAAAAGGGATTTACACTGATAGAATTATTGGGAGTGATTGTTATACTAAGCATTATCGCCCTTATTAGCGTGCCTTTTGTTTTAAATATTTTATCTAATGCAAAAGAAGCTGCTAATAAAAGAACTATTGATGGGATTATACATACAGCCGATTTGTATTATGCGGAAAGTCTTATAGATCCTAAACTTGCTAATAAATTTGACGGATTTACAAATGTATTTGAAGAGATACAAGAAAGATTGAATCCTAAACTCAATGGGAAGGGAAATGTTTATATTACAGAGCAAGGAAATATTGGTGTTTCTATCGTATTGGATGGAAAATGTTACACAAAGGATTTTGAAGATTCAAATGTAGTGACTTCTTCGGATTTTGAAAATTGTTTTTTAACTAATGAAATTGCTTCTAGCTACGTTGGTTTTGGTGGAAACTATTTGGATTCTTTTCAAAAGGTTATTTCTACCAAGGATGGTGGGTATTTAGCTATTGGTCATACAAACTCTTCAAAAATTGGAAATTTAAAAGGGCATGGAAATTCCATTAATTATGATGGATTAATTGTTAAATTTGATCCGAATGGAAGATTTGAATGGTACCAGAACTATGGTGGAGAAGGACACGACTATTTTTATTCTGTTTTAGAAGAAGAAAATAGGTATTTGGTTGTTTCTGTTGTAGATAAGAGTAATCATGGAAATAGAGTTTTTCAGTGTGTTTTAATTGAATATAGTTTGTCAGGGGAAAAATTAAAGGAGAAAATTTTATTTGAAACATATGATATAAGAGATACAACGCTTCTAAAAAAGGAAGATCACTATTATTTAGTTACAAGTGCAAGAGCTTTAGATCTTGCTTTAGGTGGTGCTTGTATTCCTTATATTATTGAGTATAATTCTAATTTTCAACAGGTATCAATAACAGGATATACGGATAGTTATGGGAGTGTTGCAGTAACAGCTATTATTAATTCTTCTGGAAATATTATTTTTGTTGGCGATGCTTTGGGAAGTGGAGGAATTTTTGAATCAATAGAAAAGCTTGGAAATGGGATGCTTGTTGAGGTTGATTTTAAAACGAAAGAAGTTTTATCTGTAACGACTGCAGATGTTCATCAATTTCGAGATATTCAAGAGGTTGATGATGGGTATATTGTTGTTGGTTATAAAGAGGATGCAATTATTAGTAAATATGGTAAAGAAAAGAACGCTAAAAATAGTTTGCCTCTTATTTGGAATAACATTTTTAAGGGAGAATCTGTAGATGTTTTTCATTCTGTTGTTTCTGCAGATGATTCTATTCTTGTTGCTGGGTATAGTCGATCTAATGATCAAGATATGGAAGATTTAAATCCACTTTCTATACAAGCTGGAATTGTTGTAAAATATGATTTAAATGGAAAAATTTTAAAAAAAAGGAAAATAGGAGGAAGTAAGGGGGAGGTTATAAACGATCTACTTGTTATAGAAAATGGATTTATTTTGGTAGGTGAATCTTTTTCAACAGATGGGGATATGTTAGCTTATCAGTATGGAAATAAAGATGCTATTTTGATGAAAATTGATAGTGAATTAAATCCAGTTGCTGATTTAACTTCTAAAATTTTGTTAATGGATCCTATAAAAGAACTCGTGAAAAATTATGGAGATCATATTCCCTTAATAGAAGAGGCAAATTCTTTAAAATTATATACAACTAATGATCCTACAACGGATTTAGGAAAATGGTGTACAAGTGAACCTACTTTGGATCCAGAGTCCAATTATCCATTTGTAACCTGTTTAAAGCCTTTTAATGAAAGTGATATTATTACGCATTCTTATGCTACATTTAAAGAAAATCATCATGAAATTGCTATGGAAGATCTAGACCATTGGATTAGTTTTGAGTTTTATTATGGAGATGCTGGTTATATGCAGATTTCTTCTATTCAATTAAAGTTTGAAGGAAGTGATTATATAACTATTGAGGAAGCTGTTCGATTGAAGTATATAGAGCCTCTTGTTTTAACTGGAAATAACTTTCATGATAATCTTTATTTTCCAAATAGTTACCAACTTCTTTCTGGGGGAAGTACAGGGATGGGGAGATTTCCTGTTTTAGATATAAAAATAAAACCAAAAGTTCGATTGACAGATATGATGTTTGCGTCTAGTTATGATCTTGCTTTACGTGATGGGTGTAGTTTTTCTATTTCAGAGTATCGAAATTTTGATATATCTTTAACAAAAATTGATTAGTTAGAAATAAGATGTAAAAAGAAAGGTTATTGTATTATGAACCTTTTTTTGTTACTATACTAATTAGGAGGTTTTTATGGATGGTATAAGAAAAGCCCTTGAAATACTTGGGTATGATTCTTTTCGAAGGGGAAGAATGTATCCTTTTCAATATGTAAAACATTTACAAACGAAGTATGTAGAATATCAATATATTCATTTTTATAAAGTAAAATCAGAAAGTAGTAAAAATTTGTATGATGTTCAGATTTTGAATAATGGAGAAAAGATTTATGGCTTCTCTTGTACTTGTGAGGCGTTTCAAAGAAATCGTACTTGCAAACATGTTGCAGCAGCTTTTATTTCTAATATTGATGAAATTTTATCTTGTGAACATATAGATTCAGAAACAGTATCTTTGAATATTTTGAAAAGTTATGTTACAAAGACAGAAAATGTTATTCGACAATTGCTTCATTTAGAGGTTGAGTTTTCTATTAAAGATACAATTTCCTTTCGAATTTTGATGGGAGAAAATAAATTATATAGTATATCATCTGAAAATAAATTTTTAGATTTTATGGATTGTTTTTTAGAAAAAGAAGAATATTCCTTTGGAAAATGTTTTACTTATAATCCAAATAAACATTTCTTTTCTAATAAAGATATGGAAATTCTTTCTTTTATAATGAATTCTCAAAAAAATCATTTTCCTTATAACCATACAAGTTTATTTTCTTTATCTCCACGGGAATTTGAATATTTTCTTGAAATTTTAAAAGGAAAGGGATTTTTGATTCGAAATCGTGGAGAAGTTTTAGAAGTTTTTAAGGGAATGCCTACTCATTACATTTTAAAAGAAGAGGATTCAAAATATCATTTAATGATCGATAATTTTGAACAGTATCAAATTTTGGATGAGGAATGTCGTTATGTAATGTATGAAAAAAATCTTTATCTTCTTTCTTTAGAGGAAAGAAATTATTTAATAGATTTGTTAAAAAATAAAGTACAATTTTTAACATTTTCAAAAGAAAATTTAGCTATTTTTAATAATGGATTATTTAAAAAAATAAAATCCAATATTATGGTGGATCCTACTTTGAATGTTGTTCTTCCCAAAAAACCAGAAATAAAGCTTTATTTTGATCTTTTGGAATCTGAACTTGTTTGTGATCTTGTGTTCCAATATCAAGGCGTAGATGTTTCTTATTTTGATACATCGAGTATTTTAAGAGATAATGATACAGAAACGCAAGTGGTATTGGAATTATTTGAATATGGTTTTATAGAGAAAAAAAAGAGGTTTGTTTTAGATCATGAAGAGAAGATGTATACTTTTATAGATCAAATTTTACCATCTTTAACTGGGTATTCTATTTTTACAAGTAAGAAAATAGATAGTACGCATATTATTA
>CAMSXY010000057.1 GCA_947065955.1 uncultured Caryophanales bacterium
ATAGACTTGGGTGACTGGAGTTCAGACGTGTGCTCTTCCGATCTTTTATTGTTATATTTAAATAAATGAAAACAATAATATTTTATATATCGTTTGGATTTGATGGGTGTAAAGGGGCGTGTCCAATCAAGAACCATTGAAATGGAGGATTCTACACGTCATATTGTTGAGATTGTTGCAGAAAAAGTTACTTTTCTGTCTAGTAAACCTAAGGAAAATTCTTAAAAAATTTCTTTCGAAAGATTTTCGTTCGTGATATAATAAAAAAGAATACTTATGATGAAAATTATTCATACAATAGGTAAATTTTTTGATTTTGAAAGGAGAAATGTATGGCAAAAATTTGTAATGTTGTAGGTCGTGAGATTTTAGATTCCAGAGGAAATCCGACTGTTGAGGTGGATGTCTTTTTAGAGGATGGAACCCTTGGACGTGCTAGTGTTCCAAGTGGAGCTTCTACAGGCATTCGAGAAGCGATTGAACTTAGGGATAAGGAAGATCGTTTTGGGGGAAAAGGAGTTCAAAAAGCTGTTTTTCATGTAAATCATATTCTTCGTGAAAAATTAATTGGAATGGAAGTTTCTGAGCAAGAAAAGATTGATCGCATGATGATTTCACTGGATGGAACCTCTAATAAATCTAATTTAGGTGCTAATGCGATTTTGGGAGTTTCTATGGCTGTTTTAAAGGCTGCTGCTATAAGTGCAGGGAAACCTTTATATCGTTATATTGGAGAGGGAACAACACTTCCTGTTCCTATGATGAATATTATTAATGGTGGAGCTCATGCCGATAATAATCTTGATTTTCAAGAATTTATGATTATTCCAAATGCTTATACAATAAAAGAAAGAATTCGCATTGGCTCTGAGGTTTTCCATGTTTTAAAAGGTGTATTAAATGAAAAAAAATACAATACAGGCGTAGGAGATGAGGGAGGATTTGCTCCTAATCTTTCTAGTAATCAAGAAGCTCTTGATTTAATTGTAGAGGCCATTTTAAAAGCAGGTTATAAACCTGGGGTTGATGTGAATATTGGATTGGATATTGCTGCTAGTGAATTTTATGAAGATGGTTTTTATCTTGTTGGGGATGAAAAACTTTCTACCACTGCTTTGATAGATCTTTATGAACAATTGATTGAAAAATATCCTATTATTTCTATCGAAGATCCTGTAGATGAGAATGATTGGGAAGGATTTACAGAAATTACGGCTCGTTTAGGAGATAAAATACAAATTGTTGGGGACGATTTATTTGTAACTAATAAAGAATGTCTTCAAATGGGAATTGATCATAAAGCAGGTAATGCGATTTTATTAAAAGTAAATCAAATTGGAACTATTACAGAAACATTAGAAACGATTGCTCTTGCAAAGAGTCATGGTTATAAAACTGTTATTTCACATCGTAGTGGAGAAACAGAAGATACGACAATTGCAGATCTTGCTGTTGGTCTTAATTTAGGACAAATTAAAACAGGTTCTATGTCGCGTACTGACCGTATTTGTAAATACAATCAATTGATTCGTATTGAAGAAGAATTAACACGTTAATTCTTTTTTATTTGCTCAATTTAAAAAAAGGTGTTATAATGAATGGGAAATATTTGAGGTGATAGTTCATGCATTTTTTTTCGATCATGATGGAGAAATATTGTATTAAAATAAAAAAATTTATAAAGGAAAATCCTTTATTTTTAACTTTTGTCATTGCCTCTTTAATAAATACGACTTTACTTCGATTTGTGACGGTAAAAAATTATACAAGTTATGAGCCAGTTTTGGCAGATTTTTCGATTATTCTTATGATAGCTTCTTTTGGTTTTTTAATTAAGCAACAAAAAAGGATCGTTTATTATTTTGGGATGTCTGTTTTTATGGTTCTTTTATGTTTAGTGAATTCTATGTATTATAGCAATTATTTATCCTATGCCTCTTTTTCTTTAATTGCAACTTCTTTACAGTTAGTTGATGTTGGGGATGCTGTTGTAAATAATATTATGGAACTTAAAGATTTTTTCTATTTATGGCAGATTTTTGCTCTTTTATTTGTTTATAAAGCAACTTATAAGAAAATGAAGTTAAACTTAGTAAAAAAAGAAGAGAGAATAAAATGTTTAGACGCCTTAGTTCTTTCTTTCATTGTTTTAGGATTTTTTATTTCTACGGTAACAGGAACGGATCTTAGTCGCCTTGGAAAACAATGGAATCGTGAGTATGTAGTGATGAAATTTGGTATTCTTATTTATCAGGGAAATGATTTAATCGCTAGTGTAAAACCACAGATCAGTCCTTTATTTGGATATGATGAGGCTGCTAAAAACTTTCGAGAATTTTATGAACAAAAAGATTACACAAAAACGAAAAATCAATATACGGATATTTTTAAGGGAAAAAATATTTTAATGATTCATGCAGAAAGTATTCAAAATTTTACTCTTGGTCTTGAATTTAATGGGGTTCCTGTCACTCCTACCTTAAATCGATTATCAAAAGAGGGACTTTATTTTTCTAACTTTTATGCACAAGAAAGTGTAGGAACAAGTAGTGATTCAGAATTTACGTTAAATACTTCTCTTATGCCTGCTACCAATGGGACAGTTTTTGTAAGTTATTGGGATCGTGAATATCTAACTATTCCAAAAATTTTAAAAGAACAAGGTTATTATTCGTTTAGTATGCATGGGAATAAAGGTTCTTTTTGGAACCGTAATGTGGTTCATCAACAATTTGGTTATGATAATTTTTACTATTATACAAAGGACTTTGTTATTGATGAAGTGATCCAATTGGGTCTTAGTGATAAATCTTTCTTTCGTCAAGCAGTTCCTAAAATTCAAGCTATACAAGAAAATTATGGGAAATTTTATGGAACTTTGATTATGCTTACCAATCATACTCCTTTTACAGATATCGCGAAGATAAGTGAATATGCTGTAGATTATAAGTATGAGAAGGTAAATGAGGAAGGAATTACAGAAACCGTTAGTGCTCCTTATTTAGAAGGAACTACTCTTGGAAATTATATTAAATCTGTAAATTATGCAGATAGTGCTTTGGGAGAGTTGATGGAGGATTTGGATCAATCAGGTCTTTTAGAAAATACTGTTGTTGTTATCTATGGAGATCATGATGCGAAGTTAAAAAGAAGTGAATATGTTCGTTTTTATAATTATGATCCTGAGAATGATCAGATTCTTTCGAGTGATGATCCTAATTATGTTCCTGTTGATTACTATAGTTATGAGTTAAATCGAGAGGTTCCATTAATTATTTGGTCAAAAGATCAAAAATTACAAACGGAAGTAACCAAAGTTATGGGAATGTATGATGTTCTTCCAACTTTAGGGAATATGTTTGGATTTGAAAGCAAATATGCGCTTGGCCATGATATTTTTAGTATAGATGAGAATGTTGTTGTTTTTCCAGATGGAAATTGGCTTACGGATAAAATGTATTATAATAGCCAAAAAGGAGAAAGTAAATTGTTGGATACCACTTTTCCTGTTAGTGTTGAATATATAGAAAAGTATACAAAATATGCAGAACAATTGATTACTGTATCGAATGATATTATTGTACATGATTTAATTCGAAAAACGAGGGAGTCTGTCGATATTCTTAATATTCGAAATAAAAAAAGTTGAGTTTTCAACTTTTTATTTTGCATCCTTGGTAAGAATTTCTTCTTTGCATTTCTTTATCGATTTCGTTTAAAACACAAAATTTTTTTGTTAACCAAGTAGGTTCTATTAATTCTTCTTTTTGAGGATCTCCTGTAAGACGATGGAGGACAATTTCTGGGCGAAGAAGTTCTAATTGATCGCAAACAATCTCAACATATTCTTCTTTTGTTAGAATAGGAAATCCTTTTTTTTCATAGAATGTAGCAAGTGGGGTATTCTTTAAAACATGTAACATATGAATTTTAATTCCTTGAATATCCAAGGTGTTTAAATAGGAAATCGTTTGTAACATTTCTTGTTTGTTTTCAAAGGGAAGACCATTGATTATATGAACAACAACTGGAATTTTTCTTTTTCTTAGCTCTAAAACCATTTGTTCGAAGCATGCAAGTGTATGACATCGGTTGATAAGTTTTGATGTTTTTTCATGAATGGTTTGTAGTCCAAGTTCTACAGTTAGGTATGTTTTTTTGGAAAGATTCTCTAAATAATCTAAGCAATCCTTTTCAATACAATCGGGTCTTGTTGCAATGGAGATTCCCACTACATCTTTTTGTTTTAAAATGAGTTCATATTTTTCTTTTAAAATAGGAAGCGGAGCATAGGTGTTACTATGGGCTTGAAAATAACCAATGTATTTGCTATGGGGCCATTTTTTAAGTAATTGATTTTTTATTTCCTCAAATTGATCTAAAAGAGAGTCTTCTATTTTTCCAGCAAATTGTCCTGATCCATCCTTTGAACAGTAAATGCATCCACCAACGCCTTTGGTTCCATCAATGTTAGGACAAGAAAATCCAGCATTTAAGCTTACCTTAAAAACTTTGGAATGAAATTTGTGTTTGTAAAAATAATCAAGTGTATGATATCTTTTGTTAGTATCACTATAGATAAATGGATTCATAAAATCACCTAGTTTATTATACCATGCATGTGTAAATTTGATGAAAAAAAGAAAAAAAACTTTTCCCTTTTGTAAAACTTTGTTATAATGAAATAGAAGGAGATAGAAAATATGAAAAAAAATAATTTATTAAAAGTCCTTGGAATTGCTTTTTTGTTATTTGCTGTTTTAACATGGCTTATTCCAGCTGGAAGCTATTCAAATGGAAACTTTGTATCAGGGGCTTTAAATCCTATGGGACTTTTGGATTTAATTCGTTATCCACTAGTTTCGATTGCAACTTTTGCTGCCTATGGACTTATGTTTTTAGCGATAGGTGGTTTTTACGGAGTTGTTAATAAAACGGGAGTCTATTCACAAGTTGTAGAAGGGATTACAAAAAAATTTGAAGGAAAGAAAAATAACTTTTTAATTATTACAGTTGCGATTTTAACGGGGCTTTCTACTTTATTAGGTCTTACCGTTCCACTTTTTTTACTTGTCCCTTTTTTTGCTACCATTTTACTTCGACTTCACTTTTCAAAATTAACGGTATTTGCGGCAACCGTTGGAAGTATTTTAGTCGGAAATATTTCTTCTATATGTGGTTTTGAAGTTGTTGGTTATTTTGCCGTAAAATTTGAAGGTTTCAAAGTAACGCAAGATCTGTTTGCTCGTATTATTTTATTTTTAATTCTTGCTTTTCTTTTCGTTATGTTTATTCTTCCTAGCAAAGATCGAAAGGATAAAAAATCTTCTAAGAAAGAAAATGAAGAATTAGAGATTCCTCTTTTTGAAAATACGAATTCGAAAAAAAGTGCTTTCCCTTTCCTTGTTATATCTATTTTTACTTTTATTCTTTTAGTGGTTGGTATGTATAATTGGTATTATACTTTACAGATGAATACTTTTATGGATATTCATGATTCTCTTATGTCTTTTGAAATCAATGGATTTACGATTTTTGGAAAACTTTTTGGAAATATTACTTATTTAGGAGGATGGGGACATCTTGAATTTGTGATTATTTTAATTCTTGCTTCTCTTATCCTTGGATGGGTATATAATTTAAAAATGGAAAAGACTTGCGAGGGCTTTTTAGAAGGCGCTAAAAAGATTCTTCCAACAGCTATTTATGCAGTGTTATCTTGTACAATATTTGCAGCGTTATTAAATTTAGGAACGAAAACAATTAGTGCAACTATTACAAATACCATATTAGGAGAAGTGGATGGATTTAAAATTGTAAAAACCTTTTTAACAGGTGGTTTTGGGGGATTATTTTATAATGATTTCTATTATTTGTTAAATAGCGTTTCTTCTATTTTAAGTTTAAACGATCATGCTCATTATTCTTTAATTTTAATGTTACTTTCAGGAGCGCATGCTATTATGATGCTTATTTTACCAACAAGTATTGTTTTATTTGCAGGACTTCGTTACTTTGAAATTTCTTTTAAGGAATGGATTTCTTATATTTGGAAATACTTAGTTTTAGCAAGTTTCTTAATACTTATTGTTGTTGGAATTTTGACATTATTTTAAAAGGTGGTTGGTCCATCTTTTTTTTACCTAGTTTTTTGAAAAAACATATTTTCTTTTTTTCTCTTTTGTGTTAGAATGTTTATAGTGGAATACTACGAGGAGGATAAAAATGGGATTTAATATAAAAAAACTTTTTAAATATGAGGATGAAGATATTTTTGAAGGAAATAGTAATGAGTTTTATGATTTGACTCCTGAGGAAGCTTTAGAAGAGGAAAATGGCGGTAGTAAAATGATTCTATTGGAGCCACGGGCTTATTCAGAATCACAACAGATTGCCGATTACTTAAAAAAGCGCAATACAGTAGTAGTGAACTTAAAAAGAGTAACTTCTGATCAAGCAAAAAGAATTATAGATTTTTTAACAGGAACGATTTATGCAATAGGGGGAGATTTACAGAAAATCGGTGGTGGAATTTTTTTATGTACACCAAATAATGTTAACATTCAAGGAAGAATTACAGATGAAAAAGAAGGAAAAGATATTCACGATAATAATGACATTAATATTGAGTGGTAACTTGTAAATGAAAAAAAAATGTGTTACAATAAGTAGCACCACGATGGGGTGGAATTTCCATGGAAAAATTTAATCGAATATTACGCGGTTATGATCCAGAAGAGGTAAACGCATATTTGGATAAGGTAATTGCCCAAGTTGAAAGTATGGTTGCGCAATTGAAACAAAAAAATGTGCGAATTGTTGAGTTGGAAAGTATTAATCAAGAGCTTCAGAAGAGACTGGAAGCTCATACTAAAATGGAAGATACTTTAAATCGTGCGATTATTATGGCTCAAAAGACTTCTGACCAAATGAAAATGAGTGCAGTACAAGAATCAGAAATGATTTTGGAAGATGCTAAGAATAATGCAAATCGAATTGTGAACGAAGCATTACTTCGCTCTGAAAAAGTTGAATATGAGGCAAGTCAGTTAAAGAGGAATATTAATGTCTTTAAAAGAAGATTATCGGATATTATTCAATCACAACTTGATATGGTAGATGATATTGAAAAAGTAGATTTTTAAAACAGACGATAGAGACGGTTTATAAGGAAAATTAAAGAGAGTTAACGGTAGGTGGAAGTTAATGTGGACAGATCGGAAGAGCGTCGTGTAGGGAAAGAGTGTTCATCCTTGTGTA